>JADFRU010000350.1:0-2597 GCA_022561115.1 Chloroflexota bacterium
ACTTCTCCCGGCTGAAATCCCACTACCGCCAACATCGTGGTCTCAGACCCCACAAACGGCCTCATTACTTCGCCTGGTATTTCCACTTGGTGACCAGGTAGAGCACACATTTTTGGCCATTAAGCCCGGGATGACATGAACGGAACATCTCGTACGCCTGCTCAAACGCAGGCGCACTTCTCGAACTCGCAGGGGCGTGTTTGCCGATACGCCCTTCGCCGCCCTCCGTAAACCCCTGAACGACCACAAAACGTGTGCTCGCGCTCCAGCGAGAGTACGCGCGACTGACCATCCATCTGTGGGTCGATACAGATCGCCCTCTACATCTCACCGCGCCAGAACTTGAAGAACACGCTCTCGTCAAACTCCGGGCTGACCTGGTGTCCCTGGCCCGCGAACTCGACGAACACCGACTCCACGCCGATAGCCACAAGCTGGTCGTGTGTCGCCTTCACGCCGGGTTTCCAGCCGTTGTCGTTCGCGCCGACGCCGTTGAACACCCGCTTGCCGGACAGCGCCGCCGCCAGCAGCGCCGGGTTTTGCGTCGGGAAGCCTCCGGGCGCGCCGAGCAACGAGGCGAAAAGCTCCGGGCGCGCCAGCATCAGGGCGAACGACGCCAGGCCGCCGTTTGACGTGCCGCCGATATGGACCTGTGACGCATCGCCGCCGTAGCAGGCGAGCACTTCGTCAAGGATGCCGAACACCCGTTGCGCATCGTCGATCAGGTCGATGCCTTCCGCATATGGAACCACCAGGCGAAACCGATCGGCTCCGGCCCCGCCCGACAGGAAGTTGGCCCACGCCCGCAGCGCGATGTTCCGGTTGCCGGACCCGCCCGGCATAAAGATCACCGTCGGTGTGGACGGCCCGCCCGGCTCCGGATGCCGGATGAGGTAAGGGCTGGCCGGAGTGGTCGAAATGTCCTGGAGCGTGCCGTGTTCAGCCGTCACGCAGTAGGCCGGTGTACCCGCCGGGTCCGCGAGATCCGCGTCTGACGGCGCGGCGGCAGCGGCTTCCGGAGTCGCCAGCGCCGCGGCCCGGAGCGCCGGGGAGTCCCGGCCATCACCGGACCCGCCACACGCCACGGCAAACACGGCGATCGCGACCGCGGCAAAAGCGAAGAAAGGGTTCAATTTCCGCCCGCGTTCCGGTCGCTGTCCGGGCACCGGCGCCGGCCCTAATCCCCGGCCGATGGCGTTGCGATCTCCGTGTCCACCATCACCTTGCGCAGGTCCACGACCTGGTCTCGCAGCAGCGCCGCCTTCTCGAACTCCAGGTCCTTTGCTGCGATCCGCATCTGCGTCTCCAGCTCTCGGATCAGGCGCGCCAGGTCGTCCTTCGGCAGGCCCTCGGCGGCCACGTACGGCGCCTTTGACTCGGCGACCTTCCGGACGCGGTCGGTCATATCCCGGACTTCCTTGATGATCGATGCCGGCTCGATGCCGTTCGCCTTGTTGTGCGCGTCCTGCACTATGCGGCGACGTTCCGTCTCCTCGATCGCGGTTCGCATCGACTCCGTCATGTTGTCTGCGTACATGATCACGTGGCCCTGCTCATGCCGGGCCGCGCGGCCAACCGTCTGCACCAGTGACGTGTTTGACCGTAGATAACCCTCTTTGTCAGCGTCCAGGATGGCGACCAGCGACACCTCCGGCAGGTCCAGCCCTTCACGCAGCAGGTTGATCCCAACCACCACGTCATACACGCCGAGCCGCAGGTCGCGCAGGATCGCCGTCCGCTCAAACGTGTCGATGTCAGAGTGCAGGTACTGGGTCCTGACGCCCATCTCCAGCAGGTACTGGGACAGCTCCTCCGCCATCCGCTTCGTCAGCGTCGTTACCAGCACGCGTTGATGATTGCCGACGCGCTCCTTGATGTTGTCCATCAGGTCATCGATCTGGCCCGCCGTCGGCTTCACCTCGATAGTCGGGTCGAGCAGCCCGGTCGGGCGGATCAACTGCTCCACCCGCTGCTCCTCGTGCTGCTCCTCGTACGGACCGGGCGTCGCTGACACGTAGATAATCTGGTTGACCCGGTCCTCGAACTCGTCGAACGACAGCGGCCGGTTGTCGATCGCGGACGGCAACCGGAAACCGTAGTCCACGAGCGTCGTTTTACGTGCGAGGTCGCCGTTGAACATGCCGCGGATCTGCGGCAGCGTCATGTGCGACTCGTCGATGAAGATCAGGAAATCCTTCGGGAAGTAGTCGAGCAGCGTCCACGGAGCGGAGCCGGGAGGGCGGCGGCCCAGGGGACGGGAGTAGTTCTCCACGCCGGGGCAGGTGCCGGTCTCGCGCATCATCTCCAGGTCGTAGCGCGTGCGCTGCTCCAGCCGCTGCGCCTCCAGCAACTTCCCGGCGTCGTTAAACTCCTTCAGCCGGCCTTCCAACTCCTCTTCGATCTCTTCCAGCGCATCGTGCAAGCGTTGCTCGGACGTCACGAAGTGCTTCGCCGGGTAGATGTCGATCTGGTCGCGGTCGCCCAGGATCTCGCCCGTGAGCGGGTCGAGCACCGTTATCCGCTCGATCTCGTCGCCCCAGAACTGCACGCGAACCGCCAGCTCGTCGTACGCCGGCATCACCTCGAGCGTGTCGCCG
>JADFRU010000351.1:0-2595 GCA_022561115.1 Chloroflexota bacterium
AAGACCGTCTTCAAGTTGCTCAAATACTGATCACCTCCGCCCATATTTGACACGGACAGCATTTGAACATCTTTTACGTCTCCCATCTGTACGACCCGGATCCTGGCGCTCAGCCTGTCAGGGTCAGGGAGCTGTCACGGCGGTGGGTAGAACGGGGACACGCCGTCACCGTGCTGACGAGTTTTCCGAATCATCCCGATGGCCGGATACGACCCGGATTCGGTCGCCGTATGTTGCGCGGCGTCTCCGTGGAAGATGATCACGGGGTGAGGGTGGTGCGCACCCTGGTTGTGCCTCGCCCCAATCGCGGGGCATTGAACCGCGGGATTTTGTTTGGAAGTTTCACGGCGTTTGCCTCATTGACATCGCTTGCCCTCGGGCGGGCGGACGTCGTCATTGGCACCGTGCCGCAGCCGCTTTCTCCGCTCGCTGCGTGGTGGAAGAGCCGGCTCGGCCGGGCCGCGTTCGTGCTGGAGATCAGGGACCTGTGGCCCGAGGGGTTGCTGGCTACGGGCCAGGCATCCAAGACGTCGATATCGTACCGGGCGCTGGACCGCGTTGCTTCGTTTCTTTACAACCGCGCTCACCACACCGTCGCAGTCACGGGCGCGATCCGTGACGAGTTGATTCAATCTCGCGGTGTGTCGTCAGATCTTGTGAGCGTGGTGCCGGCGGGCGTCCGTACGGAGGATTTTGCTACTGATGAGCGGATCTCTGACGCCGGGTCTAAGTGGGGAGCAAGCGACAGGTTCGTCGTGTCATACGTCGGGACGCACGGCAATGCGCACGATTTATGGACCGTGCTCGAGTCGGCCTCGCAAATGAAATCCATCGCTGACCGCGTGCTGTTCCTTTTTGCCGGTGGTGGGGCGGAGGCAGACGCCTTGCGAGCACACGCTTCAGCGAACGGTCTCACCAACGTGCGATTTCTCGGGCAGATCGAGCGTTCACAGATTCCTTCGTTGCTGAGGGCTTCAGACATCTGCCTTGCCACGCTCAGGGACTCACCGGTGTTCCGCACCGCGGTGCCGACAAAAATATATGAGTACATGGCCGCCGGGAAACCGGTTTTGTCCAATGTGGCCGGGGAGGCCGAGGCGCTCGTTCGGACATCCGGGTCCGGGTTAACCGTGGCGCCAGGCGATCCGGGCGCTCTTACGACCGGGATACTCCGGTTGATGCAAGACCCGGACCTTTGCACCCGCATGGGCGAGGCGGGTCAAAAATACGTGTCTGAGACGGCATCGTGGGCGTCGAGAGGAGATCTCTATCTCGACATCCTTGAGCAAACGGTAAACCGGATCAAGGCCAGGTAACACCGGGGCTTCAGTTGGATATCGCCCCTCGCATGGACGATACGGTTGCCTCCAACGCCTCCCTCAGAGGGGTGTAATCCAGGCCGAGCTCTCGTCCAGCCTTTGAGCCATCGTAAATAGCGCCGCCCTTCCGGATCCCGGTCACCGTGATAGGCGGGCGCCAGCGTGTGACGGGGTGCGCCGCCCAGGCGATGGAAACAGCGGCGGTGGCAAGCCATTTTGGCATGGTCAGGATAGGTTTCTTTCTGCCCGAAACACTGGACAGTTCGTCAAAAAAATCGGAGATCGTGAGCGGCGGATTCGCCAGGATGTAGCGTTCTCCGCTCCGTCCCTTTTCGAGCGCGAGCAAACAACCTCGTGCAACATCCGGCGCGAAAACGATCGAGAGACGACGTTTGGGAAGCGGGATTGCCGGTAAGCGGCCGGACAAAAACATAGATATGACGCGGCCGAGCGACCTGGAACCCGGCCCGAAAACGATCGCCGGGTTGACCACTACGGCGTTGAGGCCGGCGCGGGCTGCGTCGAGCACGATCTTCTCCGCTTGTAACTTCGAAGCGTCGTATCCAGCGTGCGGATCATCGGGCGGAGGGGACGTTTCGTCTATGACCTCGCCGGGAGTGGATGCGAGGGCGTTAACGGTTGATACATGTACGAGCCGGGATACTCCAGCGGAACGGGCCGCTTCGACAATCGACTCCGTTCCCCCGACGTTGACCCTGGTGAAGTCTTCCACAACGTCAGTTGTTCCCGGGACCAGCGCTGCACAATGGACGATGGAACCGCATCCTTCGACAGCGGCGCGCACGGAGGACGGGTCAGTAATGTCAGCTTCTACGAATTCAACGTCAAGCCCGCTGAACCCGGACAGGTCGGCGTTCGGCCGGACCATGGCCCGCACAGCGAGGCCTGCCGAGCGGGACAGGTGTACAACCAGGTTGCCAACGAGACCCGTCGCTCCGGTAACCAGAATCGGGCCCATATCGTGCAGACGAGCCTTTGTCATCGACCGACGGAGCGATCTGTCAGGTCAATGGTGTGGGATGATGGCTTGGCGAGGTCCTGGGGCTGGGTAGATAATTTCGGATTGGCTGTTGATCCCACCGAAGCACCTCCACTAACGACGACGATATCAAACCCGGCCGCAACGGTGAATATTGGGCAAACGCGCGTTTGACATAGTCGCAGCCAGCATCGGCCTCATTGTGCTTTCACCGGTGATGGCCATCATAGTATTGGCCATACTGTTCACGATGGCCAGGCCGGTTTTCTCCGTGGC
>JADFRU010000352.1:0-2588 GCA_022561115.1 Chloroflexota bacterium
CGGTGGCCTCGGTCGGCAAGCTGGAGGACTACGGTCTCCTCACCGGCATATCCGGAGAGGCCCAGCGTGAGCAGGCGTTGAGCGCCTTCAGCCGCATCTATTCGCCCGGCGTGGGCAGCGGATGGGTGATGGACTACCTGGGCAAAACCGGGCTGGACGCTCTCAAGGGCGCCGATATTCTCAAGGCAGCGCCCGAGATGTACGAGTCCACGGTCGAGTACCCGGACAACCCGATCGCGGACAGTCTGAAGGGCGTGGCACAGGTCCACTTCGCAGATCTTGGCACCCGCGTGTTTTACACGACCTACGGCGGCTGGGACACTCACACCAACGAGGTAGCGCTCCAGAAGCAACTCTGGGAGGACGTTTCGACCGCGCTCCGCGCGTTCTGGCAGGACCTTGAAGAACACGACCGGGGGCCGGAGGTCACGATGCTCGTGTTCTCCGAGTTCGGCCGCCGGGTCAAGGACAACGGCACCGGGACCGACCACGGCTCCGGCGGCGTGTCGTTCATAATCGGCGACAAGGTCAAGGGTGGGCACTACTCCGAGTACCCGTCGCTGGACGTCGGACGTCTAACCGAGGGAGACCTCACCTTCAACTTCGACTTCCGAGGGTTGTACACGGACCTGCTTGAGGACTGGCTGGACCTGGACGCGCAGGAGATCGTCGGAGGGAAGTTCGAGAAGATATCGCCGTTCGTTGTCGCGTAGGCGTCGGCCGGTGTAGGGGTCGATCGGCATCGACCCCGGGGCTGATACCCGTCCGCTCGCACGGCGTTGTAGGCGGGTGGTGAAACAACGATAGGCAACCGGTCATTCTGAGGAGCCTGCGACGAAGAATCTCGCCGCTGGAAATCGGGGAGATACTTCGCCTCCGGCTCAGCATGACAGTCTGGCGAACACGATTCGAGATCAGGTCGGCAGGCGTGGGGTTCCACGCTCCGGCCGCACCTTAAAGAATCACGCCGTCCTGCCGCAGCGTCTCGATCTCCTCTGAGGTCAGACCGGCCTCACGCATCACGGACTCGGTGTCCGCTCCAAGGCCCGGCGAAACGCCCCGGATGTCGGTCGGCGTCTCAGACATCGAGATAATCGGCCCGGCAAGCCGTTGCGGGCCGAACAGCGGGTGCTCAAGTTCCCGCATGAATCCCATCGCCATGACCTGGGGATCGTCCGCCATCTCTTCAGGCATGTTCACCGGCGCGACCGGAACGCCGGCGGCGGTGAACGCCTCTATCCAGTCATCCAGCGTCCTTGCGCGCAGCGTGGCCCGCATCTCGTCGTGCAGCGCCGTCGCCTGCTCCATGCTTTCCTGCTGTGACTCGTCGAAATCCGGCTCGTCGCTCGGATCGTGGGCAATCCCGAGGACCTTTCGAGCGGCCGCGCGGTTGGCCGGGGTCAGCGCCCCGAGCACCATCGATCCGTCCTTCACCTGGTAGGTGGTGTAGTAGGCGCGCGCCGCAACGCGCGTAGCGCCCCGTCCCCTGACGTAAGCGTCACGGACCTCCGTGTAGTCTGCGCCCCGCGCCCTGAGCGCCCGGATCTCCTCCACCATCGGATCGCGCAGCGTTGCGTCGTGCACCGGCTCGCGCATAACCACCGTGTCCTGCACCGCAAGCGCCGCCTGCAGCAGCGACGTCTCGATCTTCTGCCCCTTGCCCGTGATCGACCGGTAGTACAGCGCCGAGCAGATCCCGACCGTCGCCGAAAACCCGGCGCAGTAGTCGGCCAGTGAGATGGCGCTGATGTTGGCCGGTTGGCCGTGGGCGTCCACCTTCTGATCGGCCATCATCAGCCCGCTGTAGCCGTTCGCCACGATGTCCGTGCCGCCCCTGCCGCCCATGGGGCCGCGATTGCCGAATCCGGTGATCTCGCAGTAGATCAGCCCGGGATTGAGCTTCTTCAGGGTGTCGTAATCGATCCCCAGACGCTCTGACACCCCGGGGCGGTAGTTGATCGTCACAACGTCCACGGTAGGCGTCAGGCGATGTATGAAATCGAGTCCACGCGGGTCCCGCAGGTTTACGGCGACGCTCTGTTTGCCCCGGTTGAGTGACTGGAAGCGCTTGCCCTCGTTCGGCATGACGGCGCCGCGATTGCGGTGCGGATCACCCGTCAACGGTTCTACTTTGATCACCTCCGCGCCGAGGTCGGACAGGACCGCGCCACTGAACGGGAGCGCGACTATCTGCGAAAACTCAAGGACGCGAACGCCATCCAGCGCACCGGCGTTCATCTGGCCACCGCTCGCCGCAGGCGCCGGGTTTCAGCGATGGAGTCTCTATGCCCGCGCACTTCCCTACGGGGAAGGACCGAGGGAAGCTGCGTCCGCCGGAGTCCGCGTTGGTCAGATTGAGACTTCTCCCTCATCCTGCACCTTCTGTCTCCGGGACAAGGGGATCGACCGTCCCGGGAAAACTTGACCGTGGCATGTCGTCGGCGTATCGCCGCCATGCGCCCTCGCATGTTGGAGCGCCCTCCCGCCGGTCCTTCAAACCTTCCAGCGAAGGATGGGAGCGGACGGGATGCCGTCTAATACCCACGGAACTTCGGCTTTCGCTTCTCAAGGAATGCAGCGACGCCCTC
>JADFRU010000353.1:0-2587 GCA_022561115.1 Chloroflexota bacterium
CCTGCAATGCGGCGCCAGCCCGAAATCTGGCGTCGATGCCAATCCCATGATCCCATGCCGGAACCTCTGTCTGTGCCCGCCGCCCATCCTCTCCGGGCAGGAGTCTAAGACGTTACCTGAGAACCGGCAGTCGCCCAGTCTACCCCGTTCAGGAGGTGCTTCTGGAAGGACGGGTTCCGCATGCTGACGCCGGCGTGTCCGAGTGAAGTGTTGAACACCCGGCCCTTGCCGTACTTGTGCGTCCACGCCATCGGGCGCTCTACGCCCTCGATCATGGCAGACATGAACACGTCTATCCCCGGTTGCAGGTCCAGGTCGCAGTAACTTTCGTCGTCGGTCTCGAAATCGGTCAACCCGGCCGCGCACGGGTGCTCCGGGTTTTTGATGTTGACGGTGAAGCGGCCGAAGGGTGGGTGGTTGCTTGTGCCGGACACCCAGCCCCCGCCGGTGAGCTTCTTCATTTCCGGCCAGTCGGGACACGAGTCGGGCGAGATGTGGACCGAGACCAGGCCGCGGCCATCACTCACGAATTTGCGCAGGTTCTCGCGCTGGATTTCGGACAGGTTGTTGTTTGAGTCATCACGGCGACGCGTATTAAGCACGATAGCGTCGTAGCCGTCCGTGGACGGCACGTTCAACTCAAACGCAAAGTCGCTGACGTCTACCGAGTAACCGGCCGCTTTCAGGAAGCCGGACAGTATCGGGGTGGTCTCACTGTAGGGGTGGCTGCCGCCGCTCAAGAGAAGTAGGTTCATAAGATGTGCCTTGGTGCGGTTCTCGCTGGTGGATTCCGATTGTGCCCGCGGGTTTCCAAAGATGACTGAACTGGATGCCGTCGTTTACCCGGGATGATTTTAGAAATCGCCCCTGCCCCCGGATTCCCTTTCCAAAGTCCAATTTCAAGGGACTCGTTCCGGGAACGGAACCCGGAAATCCGTGGGACCAGGGTTCGGGACGCCTAGAATATCAGCCGCCCACCGCTTTAACGGGTTGAACCTTCCAACACCTGCTCGCACACCTACCGGGCAATACCACTGGCAGAAAGCCCTTTATGAAGATCACCGGCTTCCGAACGCTCGTCCTCGGCACACCGTGGAGGAATCTGACCTATCTGATCCTGGAGACTGATGAGGGATTGACCGGGGTGGGCGAGGCCCGCGTCCTTGGGAAAACCCACACCGTCATCGAGTATCTCAAGGACGCCCAGCGGCACTTCGTCGGCCACAGCCCGTTTGACGTGGAGGCGCTGTTCCGGCGCATGACGCTGCTCGACTTCGGGAAGCCGGGCGAGGTGATTCACACCGGGATAGCGCTTGTTGAGCTGGCCTGCTGGGACATCATCGGCAAGGCGTGCGGCCAGCCGGTCTACAACCTGCTCGGCGGCAAGGTCAGGGACACGGTGCCGGCGTACGCCAACGGCTGGTACACGGTGGAGCGGTCCCCGGAAGAGTTCGCATCGGCGGCGACACGGGTGATCGACCGCGGGTACCGCGGGATGAAGTTTGACCCGTTCGGCAACGGGGACCTTGAGTTGACGCGCGAGCAGTTCCATACCTCGATGGACCTTATCGAAGCCGTAGCGTCCGTGGCGGGGACGCGCGCACAGATCATGCTGGAGATGCACGGCCGGTTCACCCCGGCGCAGGCGCGCGAGATCGCCCGGCACGTAGAGAAGTACAGCCCGGCGTGGATCGAGGAGCCGACGCGCCCCGGGGACATTCCGGCGCTTATGTCGGTACGCCAGCACACCTCTTTGCCGATAGCGACGGGTGAGCTACTTTACGGCGCTCAGGAGTTCGTAGCGCTGTGGCAGAGCGGTGCGGTGGATATCGTGCAGCCGGACATCACGCAGTGTGGCGGGATTCTTGAGACAAAGAAGATCGCCGCGGCGGCCGAGACTTACTCGATTATGGTGGCGCCGCACAACGTGGGCGGGATCGTGTCGACGATGGCGGCACTGCACCTGACGCTAACTCTGCGCAACGGAAAGGTACTGGAGCACTTTAACGACTTCGCCGACCCCGGGGTGAAACTTGCCGGCAGTAACTATCCGGAGGTGGTTGACGGGGTGTTTACGGCGCCGACGGGACCGGGCTGGGGAATAGAGCTGGATGAGGACTACATCCTCGCCCATCCGCCTGAGTACGTGGACGGCAGGGTCCAGGACCCGGGGTTGCAGATGTTTGAGAAGGAAGACTGGTCAAAGCGGGGCCAGGATGACTGAATTAACTGATCTTTACTCCACCCCTCAAGCGATACCCTGGTAAGGATGCTATGCCCGCGCGAATGTTCGTCTTTTCGCCGACCTCGACGCCGGGAGTGTTCCTGTAACTGCTTTCTGACTCGAAGATGATGAAACCTTCGGGATCGAATAGGGCGGCCGGAAATTCAATTGGGACCTGAAACCAAGTTCCTTCGTGGTGGTAATACGCACGAAGAACTGAGAGGCCCTCTTCCTTGGCAAGTTGTGCGCCTCGGATCGGTCTTGCGCCACGCACACCAGTTCGCTGGACTTGTGATTGGGACGAGTGTTCCTGGTGTGGTTCGGCAATGTCAGTATCGACACTATTGATTCCGGCGACTCGCC
>JADFRU010000354.1:0-2585 GCA_022561115.1 Chloroflexota bacterium
CTGGGTTACCCCCGTGCGACGGGCGTAAAACCAAGCGTAAATCGCATCGTCCGTGAAGCCCGTTGCCCGGGCGTTATTCACGAGGTATTCAGTCTAGCCGCCGCGATCAGCGCCGCACAGACGCCGCCGCCGCCGGGGGCCTTGAGGTCACCCGGTGATCCCCGGTGGCCCCCAGTGATCCGGGGTGAGAATAGAATCAATGCTCCATCTTGGAGCAATCCCGGAACGATCCCGGAGCAATCCCGGGGCAATTTCCGAATCCTCCTCGAACGTCCCCGGTTTCTTCGTAACGGCGGCCACCGACTCTCTTTCATGTTCAAGCGCGTTCTCGTCCCGATGAGCGGCTCCGAGAACACGGAGCGAATCCTGCACCATCTCGTCCAGGTGGCGAACTGGTGCGATTCCGAGTTGACGTTGCTGCACGTCCTCCGGCCCGTCGCGTCCCGGTCAACCGGCGACCGGCAGATCGAGTACCCGGACATGCTGACCGACCGTGCCCAGGGCCTGGCGCGCGAGTACTTCGCAGTGATTATCCAGCAGTTGAACGTCGCCGGCGTCACGACGCGCGCTGCCATTGCCACGGGTGAAGTGGTGGATACCGTTGTCGCACGCGCCTCCGCCGGCGGGTTTGACCTGATGGCGCTGGCCGTCAGCGAGCGGCACCCGGCAATCCGCTGGGCGACAACAAACCCCGGAGAGCGCATCCGGGTACGCACGCCGATCCCCATGTTGATCCTCAACGGACAGATGGAAGAGAAAATAGGCCGCGCCCGGACGCCGCTGGCCCGGCTGCTAGTGGCGATGAACGGCACGCGCGTGTCCGAGTTCGCCCTGCCGTATGTCCGGCGAGTGGCGCGCGCCGGCAACCTGCCGATCACCCTGTTGCGTGTCATCCCGGAAATAGCCGGGTACTACCAGTCGACGGAACTCAGCAGCGCCGCGCCCCGCTTTGTCCAGGGCGCCCGCCGGTCCGCGGAAGAGTATCTCGAACGGCACGCGGCGCTGCTCGTTGAACAGGGATTTGATGTCACAACGCGGGTCGGCATAGGACCGGCGGCCCGCACGATTGTCGATGTCCAGGACGCGGCGCCGGAGCACCTGCTCGTCATGGCATCGACCGTCCGCCAGGGATGGCGGCGCACGGTGGTCGGCTGCACGGCTGACGAGGTGATTCGTCTCTCCGGACGGCCCCTTCTGCTGATCCCGGCGGGACGCAGGCCCGGCCCCTCGGACTCGATGGAAGCCGAGGACGATCCTGAATTCCCGGTTATGAACGGCTCTACAGCTGTCTGAGGCAGTGGGCCAGCAGTGCAGCCCGTTTCGGCAACTCTGCCGTAACCAGGAACTCGCCGGCCGCGTGTGGATTCTCGCCCGCAGCGCCCATGCCGTCGATGGTCGGCACGCCGAGCGCAGCGGTGAGGTTGGCGTCGCTGCCCCCGCCGGTAGACGCTTCCGACAGCTCCAGCCCCAGGTCCGCGGCGATCGACTGCACCCGTTCGAAAAGCTCAGCCACCGGGCCTTCACGCTCCATGGGCGGCCGGTGCAGGGACCCGGTTACGCAGATCGAGGCCTCTGGATGCACCGGCTCCAGGTTCTGCAACGCTTTCGTGACCCTGAGCCCCTCTTTGACGGTCCGGACGCGCACGTCGATAACGGCGTTCGCTTCTGCCGGAATGGTGTTGCGCGCCGATCCGCCGCTTATCAGGCCCACGTTCAATGTCGTGCCCGCTGACCAGTCCTTGAGGGCCTGAATGCGCAGTACCTGGTGCGCCATCTCCTCGATCGCCGAAACGCCGTCTTCCGGAAACGCCCCGGCGTGTGAGGCGCGCCCTTTAATGCGGATGCGGAACTCTCCGAGCCCCTTGCGCTCTGTCTTGAGCGCGCCTTCCACCCCCATGCCCGGCTCCATGACGATCGCGTAAGCCGATCGTCCCGCCTCCCATTCCACCAGTTGCCGCGAGCTCGGGCTGCCGACCTCTTCGTCCGAGTTGATGAGTACCGTAATGGCGCGTTCCGGCCAGTTCCCGGAGTCGCGCATCATGCAGAGCGCCGCCAGCAGGGCGGCGATCCCGGCCTTCATATCGAGGACGCCCGGGCCGTAGATGTTGCCCGCTTCCTCCCGGTAAGGCATGCGCTCCAGCGTCCCGGACGGCCAGACCGTGTCGATATGCCCGATAACGAGTCCAGGTTTCCCGCGCCCGGGCCAGCGCGCCGACAGGTGGTCCCCGTACTCGTCTTGCCGGACGATTTCGACCGCTGCCCCGAGCGTTTCGAAACGGTCCCGCAGCATCCCGAGCAGGCGATCATTGGCGACTTTGTCTGAAGTCGGGGACTCGATGAGCGCCATTTCCCGCAGCAACTCGAACATGGCTTCGGTTTGTTGACCGCTCAATCGAAGTGGATCTGGCACACGTTCCTCATATTTGACTCAGGCCGGACGCGTCGGGCCGCTAAGCCACCGGAGCACCGTTGAAAAATCGGCGAGGAAACAGGACAGGGGCCCGCGGATTCAAGCACACGCGGGCGTTGATGCCGATACGTCCCCGGCCCCGCTTCAAGAAATTCAGTACGGTATACGCCGGACC
>JADFRU010000355.1:0-2582 GCA_022561115.1 Chloroflexota bacterium
GTCGTTGGATATGTGCGTCTGCGCCCGACAACCCCTGGCCCATCGTGTTGATATCGATGTATTCGGCGTCTATATCGCGCCATGCCTGGACTTGATCCGGCCAGGTGTCTTCCGTGTCCAGGGCGGCCGTGAGCCGGCCGTCGATGCCGATCTCGGACGGGTCGCGACCGGCCTCTCGCGCGTATCCGTGTAGCTTTTCGAGCTCGGCCTTGCCGGAATCGTCGGGCTGCCAGCCGGGCATCCACCCGTCACCGATCCGTGCGATCCTCCGGACAACTGCGTCAGCGCCTCCGCCAAACCAGACCGGTATCGGCCTCTGGATGGGCAGCGGGTTGATGCCCGCGTCCGGGACGGTGTGCCACTTTCCTTCGAAGTTGACGGAATCCTGGGTCCAGAGCGCCCGCATCAACGCGACCTGCTCTTCCGAGCGTGCCCCGCGGTCTTTGAAGTTCAGTCCGAGCGATTCGTACTCGATCTCGTTCCAGCCGATGCCGATCCCCATGCGAAACCGGCCGTCGGACAGCACGTCCAGCGCAGCGGCCTGCTTGGCGACGAGGACGGTCTGACGTTGCGGGAGGATCACGATTCCGGTGACAAACTCAAGGGTTTCCGTCATGCCCGCCATGAACGAGAACAACACAAACGGCTCGTGGAACTGCGTCTCCAGCGAGTACGGCCCGGTCCAGTCCGGCCGGTTGGCCAGGTTGGCGCCGATCACGTGGTCGTAGGCCAGGACGTGCGTGTAGCCCATCTGTTCAACGGCCTGGGTGTACGCCCTGACACCGCCCGCGTCCGCTCCGATCTCGGTCTGTGGAAATACAACGCCGATCTTCATAGTCACGCTTGCTCCGATAATCTGTCACTTGTTAGGGCCGGTCGTCGACGGGCCAGCGATTTGGGCAAATGTAACAGGCGAACGCGATCGCGAGCGCTCAATAAGTCATTCTGAGGAGCTCGCGACGAAGAATCTCGTCGCGCGATGGCCGCGCACACGCCCGTTAACCCGGCTGACGGCGACCGGTGAGATCCTTCGCTACGCTCAGGATGACTTGTCGGTGGGCGGCGTTTGCTTTCATGCACACGGGCCTGTATCTGCGTCACACTCTGCGCGGCGTAATATCGCCTCATCGAGTAGCCCGGCGCGCTATATGGAGGCAACGTCACACGTGAGGGTCAAAAACTGGAGCCACGTCGGCATCGTGGTCGAAGACCTTGAAATGATGACCGATTTCTACGTCAACACCATCGGGCTCGACAGGTTGCACGAGATCGATGCACGCCCCCAGCCGGACGGGGATCACACCGGCGTGCCAGACGTGCATCGGACGCTGCGCTTCGTCGGCATAGAGGGCGACCACGAGATTGAACTCGTCTACTTCATCGATCCTCCCGCCACCGACGGCCACGTTGACGTACACAGGTTTGGGTCCTCCCACATCTGCTGGGACGTGGAGGACCTGGCATCGGTCTACGAAGAGTTGAAGGACAAGGTGAGGTTCGTGACCGAGCCGAAGTGGCGGACACGCCCGGACGGCAGCACCGTTGGCCTTGTGTACGGGCAGGACCCGGAAGGCAACTGGCTGGAGTTCACGCAGCGACCGTGACCGGGCACGGGCGAGCGCTCCGATAGCCACGCAACGCTCGCCCGTGTGTCGATTCGTCTAGGATTGCGCAGACCGCAGCGTCGGCCTCAGGAAAGCGCCCGGCAACTGCCCGATTTGCGTCCAACAACTGGAGGACTTGCCCAATGGTGATGCGATTTGACCACACAGGAATCGTGGTCCAGGACCTGGAGAAGATCACAGACTTTTACGTGAACGTGCTGGGACTGGTCGTTGAGCGGGAGATCGACGCCGTCGCTCCTCCGGAAGGTGACCACACCGGGTTCCCGGGCGCCCGCCGGACCCTCCGGTTTATCGGAATCGAGGACAACCACCGGATCGAGCTGGTGAAGTATCACAACCCGCCCGGTGAGGATGGCTACCTTCGCAAGAACCAGCACGGCGCCATGCACATATGCTTCCTCGTCGAGGACCTGCAGACGATCTTTGACGACCTGACGGAGAAGGGGATCAAGTTCGTCACCGACCCGATCTTCCACGACACGCCGGAAGGGCGGCGGGGCATCATTTACCTCCAGGATCCGGAAGGCAACTGGCTGGAGTTCATACAGCCGCCGAAGTAGGGCGCAACCGCATATCCGGGTACTCCGGAAACTCCGGACAACCGATCAACGGGCCGCTTCGTATCTTTGATATGAGCGGCCCGTTCAGGTGTGATGCCGGTTGGCCGTTTTCCGCGCTCCCGGTTCTCATGCATGACTCTTCGATATTTCAAATCCCGTGGCCTCTGGTCGTTCGCTGCGGGCCTTGCCGGCCTGCTCGTTGTTGCGTGTAGCGCGAGCACAGGGCAGAGCCCCGGCTCCGATGATGCGACCACCTTGACCCCGGTTGCGGCCGGGACCGCCCCGTCCATCGCCCGGCCATTGACGTCCGAAGAAGAGCGGGACCTGCGTTTCAAACTGGGCAACCTGTACACCACGCAGGAGGGCGTCGAGATCACGGCCGTACGTCAGGCCGCTG
>JADFRU010000356.1:0-2580 GCA_022561115.1 Chloroflexota bacterium
CGACGCGCTCCTGGCGGCAGATCACCGGCCGCACGCCTATTTCAGCGATCGCCTCAATCAGGGCCGTCGTCGGGAAGGCGCTCAGGAACTCGATGCCCTCTTTCTTCAGGATGAGCGCGATGGCGTCGATGGTTCTCAAGATGATTCTCCTGTTCGCTCGGGCTGTTCGCACCGGCGTCCCGTTCGCCTGGCGGGCGTCCGGCCCGGGTCACGCCTCGTCGTTTACGGCCTGCAATAGCGCCGTGATGTAGCCGTAGCAGAAGGCGAACGCCACCCCGCTTGCGTTCGGTCCGGAGATGTCCGGCACGTGATCGGGCATAAGCATGTATTTGTAGCCGACCTCTTTGTAGGCCCGGATGGCCTGAAGCATGTCGACATCCCCCTCGTCCGGGAACACCTCGACAAAGTCGCCGACCCGCCCGCGGATGTTTCGGAAGTGGACGTTGAAAATCTTGTCGCGCTCTCCGAAGTACCGGATCACGTCGTAGATCTCTTCGCCCGGGCTGTCGAGCATCTCGGACACCGTGCCCTGGCAGAAGTTCAGGCCGTGGTAGTCGTTCTCGTGCATCGAGACGAACTTCTTGAGGCCCTCAACGGTCCCCAACACGCGGTCCACGCCCATGTAGCCGTCCGGCGTGCGCGGGTCGTGCGGATGGCAGGCCAGCCTCACCCTGTTCTCCGCAGCGACTGGGACCACGCGCTCAAGGAAGTAGTCGATCCTCTCCCAGAACTCGTCCCCGGAAACCTGACCGGCGATAGTCGGAGCCTGGTCCGGGTCGGCCTCTGCGTAGCGCCAGGTGGAGTTGCGGGAACCGCCGCGGCCCGACGTCCGCTCCGTGCGCGGGATGCCGATCAGGTTCATGTTGTACTTGACCGCGGGGATCCCTGCCTCCGACACGTTCCGGATCAGGTTGCAGATTGACTCAATCTGCCGGTCCCGGTCCGGGTCCTGCGCCAGCATCACGGCAGCGCTCTGGTTCTCCTCTACCGGCCGGGAACTGAGCGGCAACTGGACCATGTCCAGCGAGATGCCGAAAGACTCGACCCTCTCCCGGTGGTCCTTGAGCGTCTGGACCGTCCAGTCATGAGGATTGCCGGGCGGGTCTGCGCAGATGTTCTTAAGGCCGAGCTGCGCCCATACCTCAAAGTCCGTGTCGTCACGTGCGCCGACCTGTGTGCCTACGTGCATTCGTTCTCCTGCCGTTAAAACCCTTGGAAGTGAGCGCCGGAGGCCGCATCTGGCTGACCCGGCATCAGCTGCGCGCCGCCCGGACTTTGTCGAGCATCACCGGAGGCAGCGGGAATATCCATCCCCGGTTGCGGATGATCGCCTGTGCGAAAGCAGGCGGGATGGCGACGATTATCTCTGCCTCAAGCGAGAACCGGCCGGTGAAGCCGCCGATGGCGGTGCGGGCGTGCACCCCGGCGTAGCCTCCCGGGTCCTCTCCATCAACGGCGAACTCGCTGTTAGCGCCGCCAAACACCGACTGCCAACGGCCCGAAAAGCCGTTGACCACGGCGGGTCCAGAGCCAAACTCGACATCGGTGGACACCACCATGCCGAGCGCCTTTACGGTGTAGAGCACGTCGTTAAGGTCGCCACCCTCGCCGCCACAGGTGAGCGCCCAGTGCAGCCGTTTGAGATGTCCATCGGCGATCTCCGTTCCCGCGGCCTGGCCGTGTTTCACACGATCGCCATCGTCATTCATGGGCAGCGTACCGGCGACCATGCCCGAGAGATAGACGAGCCCGCTCTCGTGGATCACTGCGCCCGGGATGCTGGCGCCCGCCAGTGACACGACCGTGTCCTCAAACGTTCCCAGATCCACGCCGAGCTTCGCGATACGGTCATACACGTCAAAATCACGGCGCAACTCGTCCGGAAGAATACCCTCGTCGTAGTACTTGCCCAAATTCGCTCTCCAGATCACCGGCTATTACAGATAATCGGGCTGCGCACAGACTCGCTACCCGTGTCGGCCAGAAGCATAAACGGGAACATAAACGGGAAGCATAAACCGGGAGCGTGATCAGGACCGCGAACCGGGGACCCGGCGAGCCGGCGATTTGCGACGGTTCAGGTGCGGCGGGTGACAGGGCCGACGAGCTTGCCCCGGTTTAACGGGCCGTAGCGACGGCTGTCCGAGATGCCGGGCGCGGCGCGGTTGTCGCCGAGGACGACGTATTCATCCTCCCGCGTGGCCCACGCGTGCAACCACCCGGCCGGCATGGGGTCCGGGATATGTGGCTCCTCAACAACTTCACCATCGACCCAGAGTCTGCCATCACGGATTTCCACCAGCTCTCCCGGCAGTCCGACGATACGTTTGAGGTCCTCCCTGTCAGCGCCGGGCGGGCGTAGCACTACGACATCAAACCTCGCCGGGGGGGCGTTCCGGTAGCGACGCGGCTCGACGACCGCTCGATCTCCGTCAACAAAGGCCGGCGACATGCTGGTCCCGGCCACGACGAACTCGATCCCGAGGGTGCGCCCTGCAACGCGGCGCCAGAGGCGTTTCAGCATCTTTTCAGCAGCCTTTTAACATTCAGGCGATGACGGTCCCGGGCTGCCCGGGAACT
>JADFRU010000357.1:0-2569 GCA_022561115.1 Chloroflexota bacterium
TTGCATCTCGCGCCGTCAGTTCCTGTTCATGGGCGCCGCCGCCGTGAGCGTAATTGCGCTGGAACGCGTGCTTCCCGGCCGAATCCTGTACGCGCAGACGGCGTCGTTTGATCGACAACGCATCGCAACGCTGGGTGAACTTGAAGAGGGCGTTCCCGTTCCGTTCAACTTCCCGTACGAGCATCCGAACGCCCTGAACAACCTGATTAAGCTCGGCGCTCCGGCGGGTGGCGGCATCGGCCCGGAAAACGACATCGTGGCCTTTAACACGCTCTGTCCTCACATGGGCTTTCCCCTGACCGGCTCATACAAGCCGGAGCATCAGGTCATGGGTCCGTGTGGATGGCATCTGAGCACCTATGACCTCACCCGTCACGGCATCATCATCTCCGGCCACGCCACCCAGGGCCTCCCGCAGATCACGCTTGAGCTGGACGGCGATGACATATACGCCACCGGCGTCCAGGCGCTCATATTCGGATTCGGCGATAACGACGTACCGCCGGCCGACGGTTGACCAGGGAGGGACCACCAGCACATGCTAAAATACGTACCACTGACCGAGGTACCGCTCCCTCCGGTTGACGCCAGGGTGGTCACGACGGCGTGCGATTACTGCGTCGTCGCCTGCGGATATCGTGTGTTCACGTGGCCGGTGGGCAAACAGGGCGGACACACGGCCAGCGAGAACGCGCTCGGCGCCGACTTCCCGATGGGCCTGGGTAGCGGTTGGATCAGCCCCAACCAGCACAACATCACGCTGGTTGACGGTGTGCGCCACCATGTTGTGGTCCAGCCCGACCCCGGCGCAGACGTGGTCAACATAGGCGGCAATCACAGCATCCGTGGCGGCACACTCGCCGGGAAGGTGTACAACCCGGACGGGCCGACATCTGATCGCCTCAAGACTCCGCTGTTGCGGGTCAACGGGGAACTCGTAGAGGTGTCGTGGGACACCGTCATCGACATCATGGCACGCGTATCCAACCACGTGCTGGAGACTCACGGTAAGTCAGCGTGGGGCATGAAGACCTACTCCTACGCCTACTTCGAGAACACGTACGCCATATCCAAGCTGGCGTTCCGGTCGGTGGCCACACCCGCTTACGCCCCGCACGACAAGCCGGGACCGGGTACCGACACACCCGGGATGGACGACTCCGGCATCGAGCCGTTCAACGCGTCGTACCAGGACTGGTCTGACGCTGAAATCTTGTTCATCTCCGGGACCGACCCGTTCGAGACGAAGACCGTCCTCTTCACGCAATGGATGATGACCGGCGTCAAGAAGAAGATGATCTTCACCAACCCGCGTAAAACGGCGGGGATAGCCTGGGGCGTGCAACAGGGCGGAATCCACCTGCAGCTCATCCCGGGAAGCGATACACCCCTCCACCTTGCGCTGATCCGCATCATCCTTGAGAACGGTTGGGAAGACAAAGAGTTCATCGACAAGTGGATCGCCAGCTCCTGGGAGATCGACGCAGGGATGGGCCGCGGCACACGGAACACGCCGTGGCAGTGGCGCACCACATGGGGCAAGTTGGGCACTGACTTCGAGGGCTACAAGTCCTGGATCATGGAACAGGACGTGGCAAAGCTCGACAGGGCCGTTGAGATCACTGGCCTATCCGCAGAAGATATTCAGCTCACCGCCGAGATGATCGCCAAGCCGATCAACGGCGTGCGACCAAAAACTTCGTTTGCGTTCGAGAAGGGCAACTACTGGTCTAACAACTACCTGAACACCGCCTCGTACGCAGCGCTCGGGTTGATCTGCGGCGCCGGCAACCGGCCCGGACAGGTGATCGGCCGGCTCGGCGGCCACCAGCGCGGTTGGATGGCCGCGGCAAGTTACCCGCGCATTGAATCCCCGAACAAACTCCCGGGCCGCAGGCGCCAGGAAATTGACATGGACCGCTGGCTGGAGGCCGGGCACCTCAAGTTCGTCTGGGTGATGGGCACACAGTGGATACAGGCCATGGGCGCTTCCGACGAGTTCTATCGTCGCTGGCAGGAGCTGACGAGCCACCACCCTGACCAGGTAACCAGCACGGACGTACAGGCCGCTGCGGACGCGCTAATCAGACGCTCCGACAACGACGGGATGGTTGTCATCAACTCGGAGGTTTATCTCCGGAACCCGATCAGTAGCGAGTTGTCTGACATCGTCCTGCCGGCGTCCGGCTGGGGAGAGTCAGACCTGACACGCGCCAATGGCGAGCGGCGCCTGCGGCTGTACCAGAAGTTCTCAGACCCGCCGGGTGACGCCAAACCGGATTGGTGGGCGATAGCGCAGTTCGGCAGGAAGATGGGCTACGCCGGGTACGACTGGAAAGAGTCAAACGATATTTTCGAGGAGGCGTCTAGGTTCAGTCGCGGCGGCGTCCTCGACTACAACTCCCTTGTCGTCAAAGCGAAGCAAGAGGGTAAGAAGGGCCACGAGAAGCTGAAGGAGTACGGCACGACCGGGACCCAGACGCCGATCAGGATGGTGAACGGGGAACTGGTCGGCACCGTCAGGTTGCACGACTCGACACTCAAGCTCGGGGTTCCTGAAGGTCCAACT
>JADFRU010000026.1:0-10084 GCA_022561115.1 Chloroflexota bacterium
TCCGAGCATCCCTTTGATCCAGATGCGGTGCGTGCGTGGCTGCCGGTCCACCAGTACATGGGCGGCGCAGAACACGCCGTCATGCACCTGCTGTACGCACGATTCTTTGGCAAGGCGCTCCGGGACCTCGGCATGATCGATTTCGGTGAGCCTTATACGCGGCTGTTCAACCAGGGCCTGCTTATCAAAGACCACCAGAAGATCTCCAAACGGTCCAATCCGCTCGCACCGGACCCGCTCGTGAATCGTTACGGCGCGGACGCCATACGTTGTTACCTGATGTTCCTGGGCCCCTGGGACCAGGGTGGTGACTGGAGCGACGAGGGTCTTTCCGGCATAACACGCTGGTTGAACCGGGTCTGGGACCTGGCCCTGCGGGATGTCGCACGCCTCCCGGCGACAGGCGACGCTGACACGGAGCGCGATCTCGTGCGCTCAACCCACAAGACCACGCGCCGCGCAATCCGGGACCTTGAACGCTTCAAGTTCAACACCACCATCGCAGCGCTGATGGAGCTCGTCGCCGATATGAACCGGGCCTGGGAACGCGGCTCGGTGTCCGCTGCGGCCTGGTCTGACGCCGTAGACCGCATGCTGCTGATGACAGCGCCGCTTGCTCCCCACATAACCGAGGAGCTGTGGGAGCGGACCGGTCACGAGTTCAGCATCCACAACGAGTCGCTACCCGGCTGGGATGACGAACTCGCGGCGGATGAGGTGATCACGGTGGTCGTTCAGATCAACGGAAAGGTGCGAGAGCGCCTCGAGCTACCGGCGGACGTGACCGAGGAGCAAGCATTTGAGGCAGCCTTCGCCTCGGACCGGGTGAAGGCGTACATCGATGGCGTTGAGATTGTTCGCCGGATTTATGTTCCCGGGAAACTCGTCAACCTCGTGATCCGCTAGGCTGGGCCAGGCGCCGCAGATGGACGGAGCAAAGCCGTGTCGGTCGCCATGTCGGTCCCGGATGCGGATGAAGGCGCTGATCGCGTTCTCACGAGGTGTTGACCTGGGGGTGCCCGGATGAGCCAGATGATGACCCACACGATCATGAGACTGTTGCCATGGGCGGCGAGGGCGATAGCCGGGGTGGCCCTGGCGGTGACCCAGCTCGGGGACGGATTGATCGTTCAGCGCCCAGAGGCGCGTATGCCGTTATTTCTCCTGGGCGCGGTTGTAGCGACGGCCGGCTTGCTGAAGCTCGCGGCGGTAGCTACAGACCCGGAATCTCGTCACCGTCGAAACGACGGCTCACAAGACTGACCGCGGCTTCAACCTGGGTCAACTGGGGGCAGTTCCCCGAGCGCCCATCCGGAGCCGTTGCCGAAGCCGTTGCCGGAGCCGTTGCCGGAGCCGTTGAAGGTCGGCATACACGCCGGATTGCCGCGAGATGATCGGACTTCATCGATTTAACGAGCCAGCCCTGTTGTATCCCCCGTATCGCTCGTAAACCGGTAGTCGGTATGCTAGGTCGGTCGTGAAAGAGTTGGCCGGCATCAGCCGGCCGGGGCAAACCTTCTTAATCCATTTATGATCGCTTCAAAAATGAGCGGTAACACACGCCGGGTCGCAGTTATATTGCTGCACGTCGTACTGGTGACGGCATCTTTCTGGGCCTCCTTCGCTATCCGCCTGGACTTTGACCTGGACCGGATCCCGGGAGACATCTTCTGGCAGGCCCTTCCGGCGCTTCTTGCCCTGCGTCTCGCTTCCCTTGCCGGGTTCAGACTGTTCCGGGGTATGTGGCGCTACGTCGCTATCCCGGACATAATCCGCATCTTCCAGGCGACGGCGATCAGTTCAATCGCCTTCGTCATCCTGCAGACCTGGCTATTCGGCCTGGACGGATTTCCTCGAAGCGTCTTTCTGATCGACTTCGCCGGAAACATCTTCCTTCTCTCTGGAGTGAGATTGCTGGTCCGGATCCTGCGGGAGCGGTCGATGAACGGCTCTCCCACGGGCGATTCCGGCGGGAGGCTACTCATAATCGGGGCGAGCGACATGGGCGCCTCGCTCTGCTCCCAGGCCTTCAGCACCAGCTCGTTCCAGTACGCGCCGGTAGTCTTCGCCGACGACGATCGCAGCAAAGTTGGCCAGACCATCATGGGCGTGCCGATCGCCGGGTCCATATCAGACATCCCATCGCTTGTCAGGCGCTACGCGGTGGACCTTGCCGTTATCGCTATGCCGGCGGCCAGTTCGTCACGAAAACGCGCTATCGTCGAGGTGTGCCGGGAGGCCGGGGTCGAGTGCAAGATCCTGCCCGCTACGGCGGACCTTGTCGACGGAACGGTTAGCATTTCAGAGATCCGGGAGGTGGATATCCTGGACCTGCTCGGACGGCCCCAGGCTCAGCTTGACGTAGAGCTCATCCGGGGATCGATCAAGGGCCGGAAGGTGATGGTCACGGGGGCGGCCGGATCGGTCGGGTCTGAGCTCGCCCGCCAGATTGCGGTGCTTGGGCCTTCCCACCTGTTACTGGCCGACCGCGCTGAGAATGAACTGGTCTTTCTTGAGTCCGAGATCAGATCGCTCATCGGTCCGGAGACCACGTTGACGGCACGGATAGTGGACGTTAACGATCAGCCGGCTCTACTGCGCCTCATGCGCGAGTGTTACCCGGACTCGGTGTTCCACGCCGCGGCTCACAAGCACGTCAACCTGATGGAGGAGGCGCCTTCTCAGGCCGTCGCCAACAATGTGGGCGGCACCCTTTCCGTGGCGCGCTGTGCTATCGAGATCGGCGCCGATAACTTCGTGCTTGTTTCGACCGACAAGGCTGTCAACCCGACCAGCGTCATGGGCGCTACAAAGCGCTTTGCTGAACTCGTGATACGGGAGCTGAATCGGACCTCTCAGACTCGTTTCATCGCCGTACGCTTTGGCAACGTACTGGGCTCCAACGCAAGTGTCGTGCCCATCTTCCGGCGCCAGATCGAGGCGGGGGGGCCGGTCACCGTCACCGACCCGAAAGTGGAACGTTACTTTATGAGCGGGTCGGAAGCCGTCGGCCTGATTTTGCAGGCTGCGGCGGTCGGCAAGGGCGGGGAGGTGTTCATCCTGGAGATGGGAGACCCGATCAAGATCGTCACCCTTGCCGAGACCTTGATCACCCTGTCTGGCCTGACGCCGGGCGAAGATATCAAGATCGTTTACACGGGCCTGAAACCCGGCGAGAAACTCAGCGAAGAGCTTAGTTTCTCCGGCGAAGACGTGTCCGACACCGGGCTGGACAAGCTCTGGGTGTTGAACGACCGGCAGAACGAGACGGGGATGGTATCCGCGGCCGAACGGCTGTTGGCTGATCTTCCCGAACTTGGAGAAAACGCGGCGCGTGATCGGGTGGCTGAGATCGTGCCCGGGTACAGGCCGGCCGCCGCCTTTGACCCGTCTCAGCACGATGTCACGATCCCATCCGTCGCCCCGGCGAGTGTGCGCGGTGTGGCGGACTCACCGGGCGACTAGGCCGGCCGGTCTTTCTGAAGACAGACGGAATGACGGGCGGGAAAAACGACCCGCTCCAACCGGATCATCTCTCGCAAAAAAAGAGGCGGCCAACGGGCCGCCTCTTGAGGTTTGAAATAGTTGATCCTGGCCGATGAGCTGTCAGGCGGCCCGTTTGAAAATGAACAGGTTGTCGAGGGCTTGCCCGGCCGGCTGCTCGATCTCCTCATTCTGGTGACGTCCGAGTATCGCGACCAGCTCTGTCGTGAGCTCGCGCCAGTTCTCCCTCAGGGCCTCCTCCCGGCCCCGTTCCAGGTCGATATCGCCCTGATCGGCCGCCGTGAGGGTCTGTTCGACCAGACGCCAGCTCAGGTCGAGGTCGATAAGGGTCTCGAAATCGTGTGTCAGCCGCATCGCAGACCGCTCGTCACGACGCATCTCGTCGCTCATTCTCTGGAGACGGTCGTGTACTGCCGCACCAAGTTCGTTCGCCATTTCCCGGGCATCGTCCGGCTCGTCGCGCCCCGGCATGTTGATGATCTCAGCCGTCAATGATTCCCAGAGGGACGACAGCGCACCAAACCGTTTGGCGTCAAGAATGATTTCCCCTGACCTGTGCTGCTGCAGCGTGGCGTCCGCCATCCGCCACCCGAGATCGAGATCCACGATGTTTCCGTAGGACTCGACAATCAGGGCGTTTGCGTTGCGGGCCCACGGCATACCCTCCCGCATGCGGATCAACCGTCTGTCAACTGCGCCACGAAGCCGGCTGCCTGTACCGTGCCGGGACCTGGAGCTGGTGTCAGCGGTTGATGTCGCGTGTCCATCACTGGGTACAGCCATTGATCGCTCCTGATCGTGATTTTTGCCCGGCGCCTCATCACTGTTTAGCGCGTAACCTCATCCTGACAAACCCGTGTTTTCGCCGTGTGTCACTTTTGTATCGTTTATGTAGCTTTGAACTGTGATATTGAACTTCCGTAATGACCGGTGCCGGAGTTGACCGCTGTACATGAGTAACGCCGCCAGCGTGCTCGTCGTTGAAGACGAGCCAGAAATCCTGGAACTGGTCTCGACGCTGATGCGTCTTGAGGGCCACGACGTCGTTTCTGCAACGAATGGGGAGGACGGCCTGCGCGCGTTTTACCAGCGTCGGCCGGACCTCGCCATACTGGATATCGGCCTGCCCGGGATGTCGGGATTCGACCTGTGCGGCCGTATCCGGGAGGTCTCCGAAGTGCCGGTGATGTTCCTCAGCGCGCTCGGGGACGAGTCCGACCGTGTCAGAGGATTGCGGGTAGGTGGTGATGACTATGTCGTCAAGCCGTTCGGCACGGATGAACTAAAAGCACGCGTGGCGGCGCTGCTGCGCAGGGCGGCCTTACCTGCCGCCGGCTCAGCCAGGCGTGAATTTACAGACGGCCAGTTGATAATGGACCACGACGCACATACCGTTTCCGTCCGGGGCGCGCCGGTCTTCCTTACCCCGCTCGAATACCGGATGTTATCGGTGCTTTCGAACCATCGCGGGCAGGTGTTGAGCCAGGGACGGCTGCTCGATCTTGTATGGGGCATGGACGCCACGGAGGCAGCGCCTGAAAGCGTGCGCCTCTGTGTCAGCCACCTGCGACGCAAGATCGAGGTTGACCCGCGACGCCCCCGGCTGGTCGAGACGGTCCGCGGGTTCGGCTACAGGTACACCGCGGCCGCCTGATTTAACGCCCTGCATAGCCCCCGTACACGATGAAGGCTGTTGTTGCTCGGGAGCCTTTACTGTCCCGATCACGCGCCGTACAGCGTGACCTGCGAGGCGTTCCGGGTTTGCCCACTCTCCTGCGTGATGGCGACGGCCGATGTCGGCGCGTCAGGTCCGGCCCGGCCGTTAACTTCCCCCGGCGGTGGGCGTCTTCGCCGGTGTACGAGCCTGTGGCCGGAGACCTGCATAATCGCCAGTCCCCGCGGCGCATGCCCGCTCATCGACGTATCGTGGCGTCCACGTTGCCAGCTGTGACTGAACCCCGGCTGTGATTGAACGGGGGGAGGCTTCAGGCAGCTACGTTGACCGTCTCGGTTGGCGTTTCCGTGGGCGCTCGTTTCAGCAACACCCGGAACGTCGTCCCCGTCCCGACCTCTGACGTCAACTCAATCGTGCCACCTTGCAGCTCGGTCAGGGACTTGGCGATCGCGAGACCGAGACCCGTGCTGCCGGGTGACTTGCGCGACTCTGACTCGACCCGCACGAAACGCTCGAACACCCGCTCCCGGTCCTGCTCCGGTATCCCGATTCCGGTGTCAGCCACCGCTATCTCGATCATGTCACCGCGCGTCTGCGCGGACAACGTCACCTTGCCGCCCTCAGGCGTGTATCTGTACGCATTGGTTATCAGGTTCATCAGCACCTGGAATAGCCGGCTTGAGTCGGCGCTGATCGGTGGTAAACCGGGCGGCACGTTGACCTGCAAAGTAAGGTTTCGAGACTCGAACTCGCCACGGACGTTGTCCAGAAGCTCTGATATCAGCGGCACCAGCGAGACGGAAGTCAGCTCAACACGGATCCCGCCCTCCAGCCGGGATATGTCCAGGATGTCGTTGACGAGCCTCTTCAAACGGTCGCTGCTTCGGCGCGCCATCCCGAGCAGTCGCTCTGACTCGGACGTTATCGGGCCTGCGGCGCCGGAGATCACGAGTTCCAGGAACCCGATGACAGAGGTAAGCGGTGTGCGGAGCTCGTGCGACACCATGGATACAAACACGCCCTTGGCCTGCTCCGCAGCGCGCTCACCTGTAACGTCCCGGTACACCCACAACCGGCCCCGGTATTCACCGTCTTCATCGGTCACGGGTACCGATGTTCTGGAGTAAGTCACCGGCGACGGCTGGACGAACACGATGTCTTCGGCTGTCACCGTCAGGCTCTCGTCGGAATAGATCTCTCCAATCCGGTCGACGAGGCTGACGGGGTCAAGTACGGAAGACGCTGCGCCTTGCTCGAGTTCCGGGCTGGATTGACCCATTAACTCCGTTGCGTTCCGGTATCCAAAGGCATTTGCGAAGGCCTGGTTCGTCCACACGACCTTTTGATCGCGATCGACCAGCATGATGCCCTCCAGCGCTGATTCAAGGAACACGGAGAGCTGTGTGCTCATCAGCCGGAGGTCAGACCGGGCGTTATGGCTTGACGACGCCAGCGAATAACTCGCTCCCGTGGCGGCGATGGTGATGGCGAGTCCCGCCCCGAGTACGATCATCCAGACATTGCGTTCAAGCCTGCTCACGCCGAACCACGGCGCCGAGCGGAGATCTAATTGCCATTCCCGCCCCCCGACTTCGATAGTCGTCACGACGTGACTGCCGCCTGCGTCAGGAGGGGAGGATGGTGTGAGCAGCGCCAGATCAGCGCCGTCCGGCGCCGCCGCCAATCCCTGGTCGGTCACGGTGATGTGCACATCTGACAGGTCGGCGCGAACGATCGGGCCGGCCATAAGCGCCTCCGTCTCGTAAAGCGTCAGCCCAAACCCGATCAGCGCATCGTGCCGTTCATCAATCGATTGCACGCGCTGACCGGAACCATATATCGGAGCGAACACGGCGAAGGTAGGCGAGTCCTCGCCCGGGAACGGAGCGGTCGCCGCAGATCGTCCGGAGTCCCGAGCATGGTCCATCGCCTCGGCGAACCAGGGGTTTTGTCCGAGATCCTCCCCGAGACCGGCCGAGATTCCCCCGGGCGGGTCGATGAACGCGACCGGGAACTGCTCATCACTTGTCCCGGCGGGCGCGACCGTGTACCCGGGGAGTCGCTGTCTACGCAACGATGCCGAGAAATCAGCGATGTCTTTTGTCTGAACCAGCGGGATAAACCCTATGGTGCTGGCTTGTAATCCGAGAGTTCGAAGCCCCTCCGCAAAATCCAGGAAACCGCCGATAGTGACCTCGGGCGAGCCAACGAGCAACCTGGACACCTCATCGGCTTCAGACATCACGGCCCGTAGCTCAGCGTCGATGGTGTTGGACGCCCGGGCGGCGAACGCCTCAAACCGGTCGTCGCTCTGGTTGGCCACGATGGTTCGAACCATCGCCGCCGTTCCCAGGGTCATGGCAAGCAGCATGGTCAACGTCGCGACGGCTATGAAATACGGCAATCGGCCCCGGTCGACCGGGCGTCGCGAATTTCGTATCGTTGAGCTGACGCCGCCAACGCCCCGGCTGGGGATCTCCATGCCCGGTCTCGCCTCCTGTGCGCCTGCCATATCTGCGGGCGTTCGCGATCGGTGGGACCGCGACAACGCTACCGGCCCGCGCCGGGGCCGATTCAGCAATCCGCCCGAGTCAAATTGTGGGACAGAAGTAGCGTGGCCGTATCGGGGTGTTCACCTATGAACTTTGCCAAAACGGCGCGTTTAATCTCGCACCGGCGCACCGTCCCGGGGCAGATCATCGAGACCAACGCCCGGGAAGCCTGGATGATCCGGGGTGATTCGTCATCCGGCGATGGCTTGTTCCCGCACCGCTCAGAACGATCGGGACGGACGACAGGACGACAAGTACCGGCGTCACAGGTGCTGTGCCAAAACGCCGGACGTGCCCGCGCAAACTGACGCGGGCCGGTTGGGCCCCAACGCGAAAAGAGGCGCCCGAGCCGGCGCCTCTTTTACGATTGAGTGACGTATGGAGCCAACGACAGGATTTGAACCTGTGACCTGCTGTTTACGAAACAGCTGCTCTACCCCTGAGCTACGTTGGCCTGATTACTGATTGAATCGCAGATGGCGCGCACGGTCAACCGGCGATTATGCTAATGAAGACCCGAGTAGATCGGTCTCCCAAGGCCACTCAGTGGGGCTGTAGCTCAGTGGGAGAGCACCTGGTTTGCAACCAGGGGGTCGCGGGTTCGATCCCCGCCAGCTCCACCAGCAGATTGAACGTAAAACCGGCCCCGGTAGCCTAGCCAGTACCGGGGCCGGTTCGCATTTTGCGGTGGTGTTGATACCTGGCAGGCTTCGTCACCCCGTTCAACCTTCCCGGACTAACCGGGCCCGGACAACGGCGGCGGGGGGGACTCCTGAGCTGACCTGGTCAGTGCCGACCGTTATCCGCCGGTGCCGTCCCGCTCCTCAATAAATCCTGCGTCATCCGGCTCAGGTTCCCAGGCCAGGATAGACCCGACCCCCTCTGACTCTGGGTCGTCGTATACGCCGGGCGCGCAGTCAACACAGATGGGCTCGTCGACGTACTTGAGGTTATCGCAGTCCGTGCACTGGTCCAGATCCCCATCTTCCCATTCCAACATGTGCACGGAGCATGCGAACTCTCTCGTCTGGATGGTCTCGTAGCAGCCGCTGAATTCGCAGATATCGGTCGACAAATGCCGCAACCTCCGACAACGTTTAATTCGCCGGCCGATGTTAGGCACGAGCTTCCACCAACCGTCCCCGGGATTACGCGAGACCTCCTGTCGGCTGACGCGCATACAGACGGTCGTAAACGGCCAGAGAAACTCCACAGGCTGCGTTAGACGGCATCACCCGAAACCGGATGGAGTCAGGGCCGAAAGTCGGGGAATTACACTGGCAGAATCACTACATTGATCGGATGATGAGGCGCTCGCGCCGTCCGGCCACATCACACCGGGATACAACCTCGCTAACAACCGGGGCAACCGTCCGTACACCCAGGATGCTCACATGAGTACCGACATTATTATCGCTGCCGAGGTCCTGGTTTCCGTCTACATCGTGGGTGCGATCGTGTCTATGAAGGCCGGCGATTTGACCGCTGGCCTTTCGGAATCCCAGGGTCAGGCGGCCCGCACCCGGGCGGGCGTCTACTGGCCTCGACGACTGGCCTTGTGGCTGGCAGCGCGTGCGCTCCCGGCCAGCCGCGCCTGATCAGTCAGGAGTGACGACGGCGCAGCCTCGCATTCGGGCCCTTCAGCAGCTTCATGGGTAGCGCCCGCTGCGCCACGCCGCCAAACAGGTCGCCGATCACCGGCGTTCCCCTTCATAACAGCGACCTTGAACACGGGGACAACACAACCTGCGGGAGAGCGAGAGACCCGGCCCTAAGAACAGCGGTCCGAAACAGAACGCCGCCGCTCGCGCTCGCATACCGCTGCCCGATAAGTCCCCGATCCCGCCCTGCAAGGCTAATTCTGGGCCAGTGTTTGACGCCGTGAACGAGGCAGGAGCAGGACCGGCAGCCCGGCCGAAATCGCAGGTCAGCGCGTGGGTGTTAGCACCTAAATCACCCCCGGGACAACCCACATAGCGTGTGCGTTCACAACTCGTTCACGGCGGAGCGCACCCCGTTCATGCGCTCGCGATCACCGGGCTCCTATTCTGCATTTGATCGCAAGTGAGCGCCGACGGGTTGCTGACCCTGAAAAGAGCCATGTGACGCCAGGGCGCCCCTGCGAGAAGTAGCCGTCCAGATACCGTTCGGCGGCGAACTTTCAGGAGGGCCTCATGGCATTTCCGGTACCAAAGACGAACCTGTGGAAAGTAGCGCTGGCCGTGACGGTCGTAGCGGTGGTGGCCGGCATCGTGGCCGGCGGCGACACCGCAGACCGGGCCTTCAGGCGGCTCTAACGGTGTGTGCCATCGGCGATGACCGCATACAAGGGCCACGACCCAGGTCGATGTCA
>JADFRU010000027.1:0-10052 GCA_022561115.1 Chloroflexota bacterium
TGATTGTGTTGTCGTCGATACGGAACTCGACCGATGCGTTGCTGTCATTGAGGGTTATATCGGCGTACAGCACAAACTCAAGGTAGTCGGTCTGATCCACGATGACGTACTCCCCCGGGGTGAATGTCGCCGTCACGGTGACCCAGCCGTCTTCGACGCCGATATTGGCCGTGTTCGCCACGCCCGTTCCGAGCGTTGCTCGAATTTCGCCGTTTGACTTCCGCACGATTACGTCCAGGTCTGCGTGCAGTTGCGAGTCGATGCTTTTCGAGTTGGTGTAGGCGGCGATGGAGACATTCACGTTGGCGTTGCTGATGAACTCTTCCCAGCCATTTCCAACATCCAGGCCTACGGGCCCCTGAAGGTGACCCCGGGCTGTCAACGTCCGGTTCAGATCATCGGAGGAACCGATCTTACGCAGGCCAAATTCGTTTTTGGCGTTCTGGGTGTTGACGGCGCGAAGAATCAATCCATTGGCAGTTGCCGGTACCCCGTAGCTGTCCGCGTCGATAACCTCCCACAGGTTCAACGCCGGGTCCGTAACGTCCAGGTCATCAACGTAATAGCCGACCGATTCGTCCGTATGGGCGATCAAGTAAACGTTGATCGTCCCGTTCTGAAGGTAGATATCGAACTTATCGTTCTCATCAATACCCACGAAATACATCGTGTTGCTGTCCGTCCCAAGCTGGTGGGCCGTGTCTGAGAAGGAACTTCCGGTCTCCCGAATGCCGTACGTTGCACTCGCTCCGGTAGCGTCCAGGAAAAGGATCACCCCGCTCGCATCTGCGTCGACGTACGCCGATACGTCGATCGTCGTCCATGACCCTGTCGTGGCCGGGGTGACGTCCGGGGGCGCCGCGAAATACACGGGGTCAACCCCGCCGGTGTAGCCGACGAGGCGGATCGACAGTTCACCCGCGCTTTCGATGTAACCCTGAATTTCAAGTGCGGAGTTGATCCTGACCACCTGCCAGCGATGGCTGTTACCGACCATTTCTTGCGCCTTTGCGTCCGGCACATACTCACGCGTGTCATCTCCGCCACGCACCACCGCGGAAAGTTTGGAGTTCACCAGGTTAACTACTTCGACGATGGCGCCGGTGGACCCAACTTCGACGTACGGCGATAGGTCTATCGTCTGCCAACTGCCAGCGACCGCCGGGGTGATGTCGATACCGTCGGTCAGCCAGGCGAACCCGTAACCATCGCGTTTCACACGGTAATTCACCGTCCACGTCGCGTCGGTGATTCGCGTGTATCCAAGTAACGGGAAGATGAGTCGTCCGCCGTTGAGGTCCGGGGCGAATCTCCCCGTTGACAGGTCCACATCGACCGTGGCCGTCAGCGGCCGCCCTCCCGGGGACGCGTCGCGTTGCCCCGGGAGCCTCAGCACGGACGCCTGGTCCGCCGCGTCGTACGCCAGCCACATATCATCGCCGGAGCCGCCGCCGACGATAACTTTTAGCTCAAGTTGGTGTCCCGCCGCCAGTGTGTAGTTAAGCGAGGGAATCTCCAGCAGGCGGTTCACCCAGGTTCCCGTCGCCTCGGCATCCCACGGCCCGGCGGTGATGGTCCCGTTGGCGATCTCCGTGTACGAAGCCCCGTCGTAGTCGCGCAAGAAGATCTTCAACTCGCCGGTCAGTGAGGTGCTGAAATCCTTGACGGCGGACCAGATGTTCACAGAAACCGGCCCTGAAATTACGAGCGGCCCCGTCAACACGGCCGCCCGCCAGTTCTGGTACTTCGTCGGGTCGGCTTCGCCCGCGCCCGAGCCGCCTTGCGACAGCACAAGTCCGGGTTGCGAGTCGCGATCAATGTCGTAGTTGAACAGCGTGTCGCCTGAGGGGAAGGCGATGCTGGCGGGCAGGTTTAGCTGCGAGTTTGTGCCCCCGGTGGGCGGTGACGGACTATTGTGCAGGTAATACCCGTCGTCGTGCAGCGACGTCTTCGTCAGGTAACTCGTGAGGTCGCCGGTACGTTGCTCGTCGGCGTGCGCCACGACGTTCACCGAATCGGCATAGGTGAGAGACGCCGGGTAGCTGATCGTGTCGTACGCCAGCCACATATCGCCGCCGGACGCCAGCGGCACGATCATCTTGACCTCTAACCGGTTGCCGATCGGCAACGTGTAGTCCAGGCCGGGGATCGCCGCGGTGACCTTGACCCAGGTCCCGCTTGACGAAGCGTCCCACGGGTCTGATGTCACCGTGACGTTGCCGATTTCCGTGTAAGAAGCCCCGTCGTAATCGCGCAGGTACACCGTCACATCGCCGCGCACTGTCGTGTTGAAATCCTTGACGGCGGCCCAGAACTCAACGCGGACCGTGCCGGACAGTTTCAACGGTTGCGTGAGAGCGGCCGTGCGCCAGTTCTGGTACAGCGTCAGGTCGGTCTCGGCCGCCCCGGAGCCCCCCTTTTGCAGCAGGCGTCCCGCGGCGGCGTCCTGATCAGTGTCGTAGTTGTACAGACTCACGGCGCCCGGGAAACTGGTGTCTGCGGGCAGGTTCGCCTGGGAACCCGTGTCGCCGGATGGCGGGCTGGGGTTGTTGTGCAGGTAGTACCCGCACGTAGTCGTCCCATCGAACGGAATCTCGACGACAGCGCCTTCCCCGGTCACGACCGTCAATTTATTCAGGCCGGAAGCTATCGCGCTGGCCTGCAACTCCACGGTTATCGTGGCCCTCTCGCCGGGGTCCAGCGTCCCGGGACCGAACGCCTCGGATCGCCCATTCACGAGTACCAGGTTCGTCAGGGTCCACTGGCCGGTCGCGGCCGGGGCGATCTCGATGTACGAGAGCCGCTCAACGTTGACCGAACCGCTCGATTGATAATGCGCGATCACGTCCCATTCGCCGAAGTCATTGAGAGACAACTGGCCGTCGTTCTCGACCGTCACCGATATCGTCGCGCCCAGCGGTATCACGCAACCGGGAATATGACGCAGCGATGACCGATCAAGCTGTCGCCGCAAATCGAAAGCCACGGAGATCGCTTCAACGCTTGAGTCAGCGCCCGTGATCCAGGCGGTGGTGAACGTGAGTGTTCCCGTCATCAACGCGGCGATAGCCGCCAGCGCCATTACAAGATTGGCCATAGGTACCCGCAGCGCGGTAGGAAGAAAAACTCTCTCGCCAGGTGTGGGAACCACCGGCTCGTACCCGGAAAGCCCCCGTGCCACCTTTGGTTAACGGAATCATCATCACCGTGGCGTCACGCGTAACGGCTGCACAATCCCGCGAACACGCTCTGGAGGAACCCGCACTCCGGCCCTGTGGGCAACCGCCGGGTGGTCTGACATAACGCTTACCCCAAACGCTTACTGGGGATACGCCCTCCGTAGCACTTTCCCGCCCGGCCTGAAGCCAACGGTTCCGGGCGGCGGTGGGTCCGGCAGGATGCGACATGATCGTTGACACTTCGTGATCGCGCTTCTAATATTCAGTCGGTTGGCACTTGGCAGGTCCGAGTGCTAATTCCGATGGGGAAACACAACGGGTTAATGGAAAGCGGATTCACGCGTAACGTCCCGGCTGTTCGGGCCTACGTGGAACCGCCTAGAGAAAAACTCGAAGACAACAGGAGGAACTCTGGAGTGGCGACAAAGACAAAGATCAAGGTGAAGCCGCTGGCTGATCGCGTGGTGATCGAGCCGAGCGACGATGATGCCTCCCAGAGCTCGGGCGGGATTTACATTCCGGACACGGCAAAAGAGAAGCCGCAGACCGGCACCATCGTGGCTGCCGGCCCCGGCAGAGTCACCGACGAAGGCAAGACCATCGCCCTGGTGGTAAAGGTCGGCGACTCGGTTATCTACTCGAAGTACGCCGGGACCGAATACACAGAAGACGGAACCGAGTACCTGGTTGTCCGCGAGAGCGACATCCTGGCCACCATCTAGTAACCACCGGCTGAAATTCTGGCCACAAGCACACCCGGCGTTTCAGCCGGGAACACGAAGAGGAACACATGCCAGCGAAAGAACTCAAGTTCGCCGAGGACGCTCGGGCCCGGCTCAAGGCCGGTATCGACATGCTCGCCGACACCGTGAAGATTACGCTCGGCCCGAAGGGTCGCAACGTGATCGTTGACAAGAAATTCGGCCCGCCCCAGGTCAGTTCTGACGGCGTAACTATCGCCAAGGAGATCGACCTGGAAGACCCCTTTGAGAACATGGGCGCCCAGCTCCTCAAGGAAGCCTCGAAGCAGACCAACGACGACGCCGGTGACGGCACCACGACGTCAACGGTCCTCGCTCAGGCGATCATTACCGAGGGCTTCAAGAACGTAGCCGCCGGTTCCGACCCTATGGCCATCAAGCGCGGGCTTGAGTTAGCGGTCGCCTCGGTCCGTAAATCGATCGAGAAACTCTCCACCCCGGTCGAAGGCCGTGACCATATCGCACAGGTCGCGATCCTGTCCGCCCACGACGACGAGATGGGCAACCTCATTGCCGACGTTATCGACAAGGTTGGCAAGGACGGCGTTATCACCGTCGACGAGTCCAAAGGCCTCGCGTTTGAGGTCGACTATGTCGAGGGGATGCAGGTCGACCGCGGCTACATCTCGCCGTACTTCGTGACCAACCCGGAGCGCATGGAATCCGCTCTAGATGATCCTCTCGTTCTCATTACCGACAAGAAGATCTCCGCCGTTTCGGACATCCTGCCGGTCCTGGAGAAGGTCCTCAAGGTTTCCAAGAACCTGGTGATCGTTGCCGAGGACGTGGACGGCGAAGCCCTCGCTACCCTCGTGGTCAACAAGCTGCGCGGCACCCTCAACGTGCTGGCGGTCAAGGCCCCCGGTTTCGGCGACCGCCGCAAGGAAATGCTGCGTGACATCGCCATCCTGACCGGCGGACAGGTCATCTCCGAGGAAGTCGGACGCAACCTTGATTCAGCCGAGGTCGAGGACCTGGGCCGCGTCAAGCGCATCGTCTCGACCAAGGACGACACGACCTTCGTGGAGGGAGCCGGCGACCCGTCCGAGATCCAGGGGCGCATCTCCCAGATCAAGGCCCAGATCGAGGAGACCACTTCCGACTACGACCGGGAGAAGCTCCAGGAGCGCATGGCCAAGCTCTCAGGCGGAGTGGCGATCATCAAGGTCGGCGCCGCCACCGAGGTCGAACTCAAAGAGAAGAAGCAGCGTGTAGAGGACGCACTGTCCGCCACGCGCGCCGCCCAAGAAGAGGGCATCGTCCCTGGCGGCGGCACCGTGCTGATCCGTTCAGCCATGGACCTGAAGGACCTCACGGCAAAGGGCGACGAGCAGACCGGGATAGACATCCTCCGCCGTGCGCTTGAGGCTCCCATCCGCATCATCGCAGAGAACTCCGGGGCCGAAGGCGCCGTGGTCCTGAATACCGTCAGGGAGGGGTCAGGCAACTTCGGATTCGACGCCATGGCCGAGAAGTACGGCGACATGCTGGAATTTGGCATCGTCGACCCGGCCAAGGTGACACGGGCAGCGGTTGAGAATGCCGTCTCAGTGGCGGGAATGATCCTGACCACCGAGTCGCTAATCACCGAGAAGCCCATGCCCGAGGCTCCCATGCCCGGCGGCATGCCCGGTGGCGGGATGGACTTCTAGTCCTTCTGGAACACTCGTATCCAGGGAAAGGGGTCGGGCCTTCGGGCTCCGGCCCCTTTTCGCGTTTGAACCTCGGGGACACGCCAGTATTACCGGCCGCCGCAGCGTACGCATGACACGGGGGCTCTAACCTTGCCCGCCCCGTTGCTACAATCCCCACACAACCCTCCTGTCTCTACCCGGCCGTCACACTCGCCGGCCACCCGGTCACGCACATGCAACCATTTCGCTTCGTACACGCCGCTGACCTGCATATCGGAAGCCCTTTCGTGGGGTTGCGGGCGAAGGCCGGCGATCAGGTTGCCGATCGGCTTCAGAACGCCACGTACCAGGCGTTCGACAATTTGATCAAATTGTGCCGCGATGAAAAGGTGGATTTTCTCCTGATTGCCGGTGACGTATATGACGGCGCCAATCGTCTGCCACGAGACCAGATCTACTTCTGGAACGGCATGAAAGAGCTTGCAGAAGCGGGCATCCAGTCGTTCATCGTCCACGGCAACCATGATCACCTTGGCGGCCGGTATTCATCCATAAGCTGGCCGGATGGCGTCCACGTGTTTGAACAACCTGACATGGAGCCCGGTTGGGCGGTTGCGACGCGCGACAACACGCCGATTGCCGAGATACGAGGTGTGAGTTACGCGACCCGGGACGTGGATGTGAATCTCGCCGCGCGCTTCGGAGCGGCACGCAGTTCCGAGATGTTCTCGATCGGGCTGCTGCATTGCAACGTCGGCGGGATCGAGGGCCACGACAACTACGCCCCCTGCACCGTGGATGACCTGCTGGATGGGGGCTTCGATTACTGGGCCCTCGGGCACATCCATCAAAGGCAGAGCCTCGGCCGCGGCAACGTGCAGATCGAGTACCCGGGCAACATCCAGGGAAGGGACGTCGGAGAGCTTGACGAAAAAGGATGCTTGCTCGTAACGGTCGCCGTGAACGGCCAGGTCGAACACCATTTCAAACCGCTCGACGTGGTCCGATGGAAGACCCGTGACATACCTGTCGATGAGTTCACGACGCTGGACGATCTCATGGGCGGTCTGTACGAAGCGATCGATGAGTTGCGGTCTGGAGCTGACGGCCGCGACATTGTCGCGAGGCTGGCGTTGACAGGCCGGTCTGAGTTGACGCGTGAAATCAGGGACGGGGGCGGTCTGCAAGCGATCACCGATGAGCTGAATCCCCTCACTTTCTCCACATCCCCATGGGTCTGGATCGAGTCCATTGAGGACAGAACGAGGCCGCCGATCGACATTGTCGCGATGTCGGAGCGCGACGATTTTGTAGGTCAACTTCTAAAAGAGGCGGCCGGGGCCGATCCTGCGGATTTCGAGGACGCGCTGGCCGAGGTCTTTTCCGGACGGTACTCGCGTCGTGGTGGGCCTCTGAAGCCCCCCGTTCCAGACCAGATCGCTGACTGGGTAAACGAAGCCCGGTGGTACCTGGCGGAGCGATTCACAGATTCAGAGACAGCGCGTTAGATGAGGATCATCAACCTCAACGTCGAGAGCTACGGTCCCTTCGAGGCGCTGCAACCCGCGGACTTCTCCCGGCAACTCACGGTGATCACCGGCCCGAACGAGGCCGGAAAGTCAGCGCTTCGGGCGTTCATGTCGATGGTCCTGTTTGGCAGGAAACGCGCCAACGCGCCTGACGCCCGCTGGTTTAACTACGCCCATGACGGCGGCGGAGTGGGCCGGGGCAGTCTCACGATCGAGGTCGGTGGGCGCAACTATACGGTTTACCGCCGGGAGGGCAGCGCTCTCACAATCTCCGACGGTGAAAACACGTCCAATGAAGAGCTTCTGAACACGCTGATAGGCCGCATCGATGGAGCCCTGTACCAGCGCGTTTTCAGCATCAACCTGACCGAGCTGGAACAACTGAACCTGCTTACAGATGAACAGGTGAAAGGACGAATTTACTCGGCCGGCCTGGGCCTGGGTGCGGTGAGTCTGCCAGATATCAAGAAGGCGATCGAAGACGAGCGATCCACAGCCAGCGGTCTATGGTCTGACCGGAAGGGCCGGCTCCGCGCGGAACTCGAGGAGCTGGCCACCAAAACATCGGACCTCGAACTTGCCCGTTCGGAACTCCAGGCGTATGAATCTCTAAACAGTGAAATCGCCGGCCTATCCTCGGATATCACCACAACGGAAGGCCTCCGGCGTGATCTAAGCACGGAACGTGAACGCCTCAGGCGGGTCGAGGATCTCCGAGCCTCATGGGACGCGCTTGACCAGCTCCGCCACCAACTTGAAGACCTGCCCGATACAGACGCATTCCCGCCGGACGGCATCACCCAGATTGAACGACTGGCGCGCGACGGCGAATCCATCACCGGGACCATCCGGCGAGGAGATCTTGAGCAGGCGCAGCGCGACGACCGTGCCGGTAAGTTGGCGATCACGGAAGCGTTCAGTCTCCACGATCCGGCGATCCGTGCGGCGGTGGATGAGGCGGTGGTTTACGAACGACTGGTCCGTGATCTCCCCGGCCGGGAGGAGGTCCGCGTAGAGGTGGAACTAGAGCTAAAGGCGAAGCTGCGTGAGCTCGGACCGGACTGGGATGAGCGGCGTGTCTCGGCGTTCCGCGACACAGCGGGAGCCCGCTCAGAAATCCGTCGTTCCGGTGGAGCACTGGATGCCGCCAACAGGAAGCGGGACACGGCACTGAACGCTGCCAGCACGGCGGAACTGCAGGTCAAGGAGCAACGCAACAAGCTTCAGTCAAAAACCTCCTCTTTGAACGAGCTCGACGGCGTACCCGATAACACGGGGACAGAGATCGAATCGCGACGACGCTTGCTTGAACAGTTGCGCAGGGCGAACAGCGACCGGGAAACGTACGCCCGGGATGTGCGAGACATCGAAACTCGGGCCGCTGTCCCCATACCCGGCCGGCCCGCGTCATTCCCGCGCATTTTGCCGGTCTTGACGGCGCTCGTAGGAATAGCGCTGGTGGCCTGGGGGGTGTTCGCGACCGAGATTTCAGGTGTCGTAGGCGGAGGATTGGCGTTGGCCGCAACCATCGGCTTATGGCTTCTGGCCGGTCGTGGCGGCGACGAGGAGACTCTCGGCCCCGCGCAATCCTTGGACGGACACCTCCGGGAGTTGCGGGCGCTTCACGAGACGTCAGCGGCTGAAACCGGGCGTCTCGCGAAATTACTGGGGTTTGAATCGGTCCCGGCCGGCCGCGATGTACAGCTGGCGCTAGATGACCTCGGGCTGGATCTGGAAGCCCGACGGGCGTTTGAGCGGCGGCAGAAAGTCGCGCAAGAAGCAGCTGAAGCGTTGCGAATCAGCGAGGCTGGGCTTCAAAGACTCGTGGACGAGTCGGTGGCGATGACGATCAGCGCCGATGAGGCCGAGACGGGCTGGCGCGCTACGCTCCACCATTGGACCCTGGACCAGGATCTCGATCTGACCGCTGCGAACGATGTCATTGGGGGAATAGAACGGCTCAACGAAGTACTGGCGCGGGTGGAGACCGAACGCCAGCGGGTCGACGGAATCACGGCGGAGATCGATCGAATCGACCATGTTTTAAAGACCGTAATGGAGGCGACGAACTCGCCCGTGCCACCGCCGCGGCAGGGACTCGCAGCGTTGAACGAATTGAAACGCCGACACGAGGCCGAGCGCCAGGCGCGGGTGGAGTTGCGCACGTTTAAAGAGTTAGCGAGCGATTGGACGGGCGCCAGAAAAGTCCAGCAGGAACAACTCGATGCGCTGGAGATAACGCGGTCCGCCCTCCTCACCGACACCGGCGTGGAATCTGAAGACGACTTCCGACGCCTCGGCGAGGCCCGTACGACTCGCGCCAGGGTTGAGGGCCAGGTGCGGGACCGCGAGACCGATCATCCTTTACTCGTTTCGGACGAAGGTGACTGGTACCGGAAAGAGCTGGCCCGATTGTCGTCTGAAGAAGTGCGGGTCCGCGTGATTGAGCTAGAGGGCGAGATTGACATTCTGGACTCCAGGGTTCTCGAACTGCACGGCAATCGGGGAGCCCGAGAGGTTAAACGACGGGAACTGGAGGAGGCCAACCCGGTTGCTGATCTTCAATCAGAGATCGCCGTTCTGACGGAAAAGGTCCGCGCTGACGCTGACCGGTGGGCCGTTCTGACCATTGCACGCCAGTTGATCGAAAAGGCGTCACAACGCTTTCAGGACCAGCGCCAGGCGCCTCTACTCAGGTCCGCCTCCGGTTACTTCCGGGAGATGACGATCGGCGAATACACCTCGGTTCAGGAGGTGCTCGGCGAAGATCGCTTGCTGGTCCTGCATCGGAATGGAGCCACAAAGGACGTTATCGAACTCAGTCGCGGCACCGTCGAGCAGTTATTTCTTGCGCTCCGGTTCGCGCTGATAGAGGAGTACTGCCGGAATACCGAGCCGATGCCGGTCCTGCTGGACGATGTGCTGGTCAATGTCGACACGGACAGGGCG
>JADFRU010000358.1:0-2548 GCA_022561115.1 Chloroflexota bacterium
CAGGTTGAGAGACAGGAGATTTTGAGGTCTCTGTGTTCAAAATGACGGTTTGTCCTGTCGCCAGATCGGCGTGTAACGCCGATGGAGAGCGGAGCGACCGCCGCCGCTACCGCACACCTGGCCGGTCCGGCAACGAAAAGCGCCCCTGCGGTCCACATGAGTGGGGGGTGGGCAGGGGCGCTCAGGGGCAACCCTGGGGGGACAGGGCTACGCGGAAGCTAGTGTTTCCCAACGGTTGGCCCGTAGCCGGACCGGAAGCGCGTTTACACGTTCACGGGTTTTTCCGGACCGGCTGTCGAAGAACACGTCATCCTGCCCGACCACACGATTGCGCTTCTAGTCACTCCCGGTCTGTACATCGCCGTTTGTACGTCGCCGGGAGAGGGGCGCGCTGCGTTTCAAAACGCGTTTCCGGAAGAGGAAGCGGGCTTTTCGACCGGAGGCTGCCTCACTCCCCGGAAAGAGCCGCCGATATCCGTTCTTCTGCGATCGCGCAGTACTCGGCGTGCCTGTCGTAGCCGACGTACCGTCTTCCGGCCTTCGCCGCTGCGATAGCTGTCGCACCCGTGCCCATGAACGGATCGAGCACAACGTCGCCGGTGAAGGAATACAACTGGATCAACCGGTGGGGCAGCTCAACCGGAAACGGCGCCGGATGTTTGGCCCGCTTTGCTGATTCAGGTCCGAACCGCCAGACAGACTTCGTGAACTCCAGGAACTCATCCTTCTTGATCGTGTTCTCGCGACCCTCTGGCTTCCGTCTTCCAAAGCCCGTTTTCGGATGCGGCTTCTGAAAAACGAGGATGTATTCGTGGGTGTCCCTGAGCGTCGGGTTCGACGCCGACATCCAGCTCCCCCACGCCGTCGAAGTCCCGGCGCCTGCGCCCTTGTCCCAGATGATCTCGCCGCGCATCTGGAAACCGGTCTCCGCGGCATCGGCGATGACATATGCGTGGAGCGGGATGTACGGCTTCCGGCCCAGGTTGGCGACGTTCACGCAGGCGCGTCCGCCGGGCGCGATCACGCGCCAGGTCTCGGCGAGAACGCGGCGCAGCAGGCCGCGATAATCGTCCATCGTCAGGTCGTCGTCGTACTCCTTGCCCACGTTGTACGGGGGTGACGTGACCATCAAATGCACGCTGCCATCGGGCAACTCGTGCATCTGTTCACTGGAGTGGCGGTAGATCCGGTCCAGCGCCTCCTCGGGCGCGGCCTGCTCTTCGCCGACCCCGGAAACGTCGATCTCCGGTTGGATGGCGCGGGCGTAGTACGACGAGGCATCGTGAGAAATGCGGCCGCTTGTGCCGAAAGAACTGGTGCTGGTAGATCGCCTTTTGATGGGAGTGCTGCGGCGTGGCATTCCGGTGTTAGTCCGCCGATCCGACTGGATCTGGTTCCGCCGGTGTCGTAGCCGTCACACCTTCTCCGGTACCCTCCATAGTTGCGTCCATGATCTCCAGCAGGTCCTTCGCTGACTTCGTGTCGCCCACGCCCTTCGCGCTGATCCCCTCCTCCATCATCTGGAGGCAGAACGGGCAGGACAGCGTGATCGACTCTGCGTCCGTCTCCAGGAACTGGTCGGTCCGCATGTGATTGATGCGGGTGCCCTCCTCCTCCATCCACATCCGGCCGCCGCCTGCGCCGCAGCAGAAACCGCGATCCCGGCAGCGCTTCATCTCGACAACCTCCAGGCCCGGGATGGCCGCTGCGATACGGCGCGGGGCGTCGTAAATCCCGTTGTGGCGGCCCAGGAAGCACGAGTCGTGATACGTCGTCTTCTCGGCCGTCACAGTGGCCAGCGCTCGCAGCTTGCCGTCGTCGATCAGTTTTGCCATGAACTCCGAGTAGTGCTGAACATCGAACACGCCGCCAAATTGCGGGTACTCGTTCTTCATCGTGTTGAAACAGTGCGGGCAGGTCGTCAGGATCGTCTTCGGGTTGACCGCCTTGAGCGTCTCGATGTTCTGCTGGGCGAGCATCTGGAACAGGTACTCGTTGCCCATGCGTCGAGCCGGGTCGCCCGTGCAGGTCTCGGAATTGCCGAGCACGGCGAAGTTGACCCCCGCCTTCCTGAGGATTGATGCTGCGGCGCGCGTCACCAGCACGTTGCGCTCAACGAGCGCCCCGGTGCAACCGACCCAGAGAAGCACGTCGGCGTCCGGGTTCTCCTCGATAGTCGGGACGTCCTGCCCTTCCATCCAGCTCGTCCGGGTCAGGGTTGTCCCACGCCACGGATGGCCGCGCTGCTCCATGTTCTCAAGCGCATCCTGCGCCGTCTGTGGAAGGCGCGACTCCTCAAGAACAAGATAGCGGCGCATGTCCACGATCGTGTCGATGTGGTTGATGAAAACGGGGCATGCCTCCACGCACGCGGCGCACGATGTGCATGACCACAACACCTCTTCGCCGATCACATCGGACACCATTGAGCGTTCTGGAGGCGGCGGAGTTTCACCGGCCGGTGTCGCCAGCAAGACCGGGGCGCGTTCATCCATGAACGCCTTCATGTCCTGCATGACTGCGCGTGGCGAAAGCGGCTTGCCGGAAG
>JADFRU010000359.1:0-2537 GCA_022561115.1 Chloroflexota bacterium
ACGGCGTCCATGACATGGGCGGGATGCACGGTTTCGGGCCTGTACTGCGTGAAGAGAACGAGCCGGTTTTCCACGAGCCGTGGGAAGGCCGCGTCTTCGCCCTGAATCTCACTACGCCTCTGTCCGGCGGCCTCCGCCCCGCCATCGAAGCGATGCGCCCGGCCGATTACCTCAATTCCAGCTACTACGAGAAGTGGCTCCACGCAAAAACCGTCGGGCTCATCGCCGCCGGTTACGTCACGGAAGCGGAACTGGAGGCCAGGGTCCAGGAGTTTCGCGACAACCCCGGCCTGGAACCGGAGCGCGTCGAGAACCCGGTTCTGGTCGCGGAGCAGCGGGAGCGTCTGGCCGGCATCTTCCCCCCGGCGCGAAATCCGGAAGGCGACTCCTCATTCCGGCCCGGCGACGCTGTGCGTGTCCGAAACATTAACCTCGCCGGTCACACTCGCCTGCCCAGATATATTCGAGGCCACCTTGGAACGGTTGACCGCCTGTACGGGTGGCACGAGCTGCAGGATCAGGACCCGCCAGGCGTGACGAAAGAAGGCATTGAGCCGGTCTACAGCGTGCGTTTTGAAGGCGCAGAGCTGTGGGGTGAGCAGGCCGAGCCGAACAGTTGCGTTTACATCGACATGTGGGAGAGTTACCTGGAGTCAGCCTGAGGCTGAATCGGGCGAGGGAGCGGTATGAGCGGACATCATGACGACGGCCACACCCATGAACAGAATGAGGCCGAGTTGCGCACCAAAGCGCTCGAGTCGCTGCTTGTCGAAAAGGGAATCATCAGTACAGACGTAATCGACGACGTGGTGCGGGCGTATGAGCAGGACATCGGCCCGATGAACGGCGCCAAAGTAGTTGCCAGGGCATGGACCGACCCCGCATATCGCGAGCGCTTGCTCAAGGACGGTACGACCGCGATCGCCGAGCTCGGCTTCCAGGGCGCGCAGGGCGCGGAGATCGTTGTTCTCGAAAATACCCCTGATACTCACAACATGGTCGTCTGCACCCTCTGCTCGTGCTATCCGTGGCCGGTGCTCGGGTTGCCGCCTGCCTGGTACAAGTCGGAGGCCTACCGTTCACGCGCAGTGATTGAGCCGCGCGCGGTGCTGTCAGAGTTCGGACTTGAACTCGAGGAAGCTGTTGAGGTGCGAGTCTGGGACTCCAACTCGGACGTGCGCTACATGGTCCTTCCGGAGCGGCCGGAGGGCACGGAAGGGATGTCGGAAGATGAGTTGGCGGAATTCGTCACCCGGGACGCCATGATTGGCGTTGCGAAGATCGCGTCGCCGGCGGCGACGGTTTAGGAGGCTCGGAGGATGACACCGACACCTGATCGCCAGATATCGAATATGCCGGAAGAGATAGAGCTGCCGCGGGACAACGGCGAGCTGGTCTTCGTGGCGCCGTGGGAGGGCCGCGTCTTTGGTATTGCCGTGGCGCTCAACGAGGGTGGCCGGTACGAGTGGAGCGAATTCGTCTCGCAGCTCTCACGGGAGATAGCGGACGATCCTTCCGAGGAGCAGAGCTACTACGAAAAATGGCTCTCCGGGCTTGCAGGCCTGGCCGTTGAAAAGGGTTTGATCTCGGAAGAAGAGCTCGACCGGCGGACCCACGAGTACGCCACGGGCGAACGCAGCGACGATGACCACTGACGCGGCATCAGCGGCTGCCGATTAAAGATAAAGGCCGGGCGGTATGCCCGGCCTTTCGCGTGCGGTCTCGTGTTTGTTGCTACTCGACCGGCTCCAGAATCGTCACTTCGCCAAGAGCTCCGAGCTCGTTGATGTTGTACTCGCCGCCATTCACGCCGTAAGCCGTGATGACCCGCTCGTACGTGCCGGACTCGAGCATGTCCAGCGTCCCGAAGGTGAGCGTGTCTTCGGGCAGAGGGAATGACACCTGTGTGGTGGCTTCTGGCAGCTGGAAATTCTCTGAGTGGACGTGTCCGCTGTCGATCGCAGTGAGAGTAACTTCCACACGTTCGATCTCCTCGCCAAACGTGCAGTTCGCTACGTTGATGCCATCGAATCCTGTTGGGACGGGCTCGCTGCCGTAGAAGAACTCGATCGGCGCCTGCACTGCCAGAGTGGTCATGCAGAGCGGTGGCGCAACTACAGGCGCTTCGGGCTCTTCCGGAACTTCTTCCGAGCCCTCCGGCGCAAGTATCGTGACGACCATCAGTGCGTTTGATGCGTTGGCTACGTCGTAGCTCTTGCCGCTCACTCCGGTGGCGGTCAGGGTGCGCTCGTACTGGCCGGGGCTCAGGAAAGCCCGGGTCTCCACGGCGATCAGGTCCTTGGGAAGCGGGAAGCTGACCTGGCTCGTAGGCTCGGGCAGCGTCCAGATGGCGGTGTGCGACGGGCCGCTGCCGTCCAGGCCGTGAAGCGTCACCGTGACGCTCTCGATCTCTTCGGGGAACGTGCAGCTTCCGCCGTTGATGTCGTCAAAACCGGTCGGGACCGGGTCGGAGCCAAAGTAGAACTCAATAGGCATTGGCACGACCAGAGTCGTGATACAAAGAATCTCGGACTGTG
>JADFRU010000360.1:0-2537 GCA_022561115.1 Chloroflexota bacterium
CCCTCACAATGCAGCCGACCTTGACCCCGTCCAACCGGCTCTCCATACCACGGCCGACGGCCTCGGATTCGATCACGTCTCCGACCGGTGACGACGTGATGCGGCCCCGCATGTAAGGGTCGATCGACATCCACAGGCTCTTGATGAGGACCTGGCCAAACTCGGGCGACGGGATGGTGGTCTCCACGAGATCAAAGTCCGCCTCACGCGGCATCCCGTCCGGGCGTGACTTAAGGACAAACTGGCGGTTTACGTTTTCTGGCATCCGGGGTTCCTCGGATCGTCGTGCTGTGGGACCAGTGCGGCACCGGGGTGCAAGTCTAGATGAACGAACGCCGGGCGGGACGGACATCCGAAGCACAACGCGACCCGTCTACGGGCCGCCCCCGCGACGCGGGACTGATCGCGGGCGTACCTCGCCCTTCTCTTTCACCATCGCCCGGGCAACGTCGGTTAATCCATCGCGTGGTCCGGAAACCGGTCCAGCGCGCTCAGAGCGCTATGAGGCCCCGGCGAACGCCGACGGTCACAGCCTCGGTACGGCCGGAGGCGTCGAGCTTCGTGAGGATCGAGCCGACGTGGTACTTCACGGTGTGCTCGCTAATCCCCAGGTCATACGCAATGGCCTTGTTGGTCAGCCCCGAGGCCAGCTTTTGGAGCACCTCCATCTCACGCGGGGTGAGCGGCTCCGGGCCGTCCTCGTCACCCTGCTGCCCTTCGGCCCTTCCCGTGTCTTTGGATATGCCGGGACGGGACGAGTTCGCCCGGGCATCGGTGCGGTCTTCCCGATTGCGATCCCCAAGCGCGGGGTCGTACACATCAAGCCCGGCAGCGACGGCGTGCACGGCGGCGGCAAGCTCCTCACGTCCGGCGTCCCGCCGAAGCCATGCGACCGGAACACCGGTTCCGCCCAGAAAGATATCGTCGGGCGCAGTGTCGACGAGCAGCACGGCCGGGATCCCCGGGAAATCCGTCAGCAACTCGGTAACGGTCGGGCCGCCCCGCCCGGACGTCGTTTCGATCACAACAACATCCGGGCTTGACACCGCGCGGGCCGAGACAGAGTCGGAAAACCCGGGCCCCAACGCGGTTTCGAAATCGGACGCCACCGAGAGGCCAGCCTGTTCCAACAGCGCGGCGAGGCCGGCCGCCACGACAGGCGAACGGGCGATAACAACAACCCGTAGCGAGCTGCGTTGCGACCGGCCGCGCGCCTGCTCCGTCATCCCACTACCGCGCTGTCTCGCCGAAACGGAGCGCGTGGTCAGGTGCTGCGCTGAACACGCCGGGCCCCGGCCTCGCTTCGATTGTTAAAGGGTCAAACAACAATGTCACCCCTGGGGACGTTCGCCCGCGGTGATCGTGATGTCGGCGGTTTCTCCCCCGCGAACGATGCCAAGCGACACTTCCGAACCCACATCCACCGCGTCAAGCGCGACCTGCAGATCATCGCCAGATCGTATTCGCGTTCCGTCCACCGATGCGATCGAGTCGCCGACCAGCAACCCCGCCTCGGCGGCCGGGCTACCCGGGTCCACCATGATGACCAGCAACACCGCGTCGCTGCCGTCTATCTCCGTGGCGAGGCGAGCCGGCTGGCTGGCGATGCCGAGGTAGGCGCGCCGAACCCTGCCATCGCGGGACAGCGCAGACACAACCCGGTCAACGGCCTGGGACGGCACCGTCATGCCGCCATCACGCCCGAGATGCGACGTGTTGATCCCGATCACCTGCCCGGAGACGTTCACCAGGGGACCGCCGGAGAAGCCCGGGTACATCGTCACGTCCGGGCGGATGAGCGGGAGCCCGCCACCACCGCGCCGCCTGCCCCGGCGATTCACGAACGCGCTCACCACGCCGAACGACGCCATCGGGGAGCCGGGCCGCGGCCAGCCTATCGCCAGCACGATCTGCCCGACCTTCACAGAGTCCACCTCAACCCGTTCAGCGGGAGTCAGCTCAACGTTATCCACGCGAAGCAACGCCAGGTCAGATCGCGGGTCACGGCCGACGAGGGTCGCCGATGTCTCGGTCTCGTCCGGCAGCAGGATGCCGATCTCCTCGTCGCGCTCGACGACGTGGTTGGCGGTCACCACAAGTCCGTCCGTGGACCAGGCGACACCCGTCGCCGGAAACCGGCGGCGCGCGTTCACGAGAATGGTCGAGCGCGCGGCCTTCTGAACGGCCTCGGCCAGGGAATCGGAGAGTTGGGTCAACGGGTCTGTGCCTGCGGGGTTGTCTGGCATTTGAAGCTCCTCAGGTGTGCCGGGGCGCCGCGGTTAACGGCGGGGCTGAACTACGGGCGGAAAATAACTCACCTGACCAGCTTTCCACCTGAAAGCGCGCCACGCATCACCCATCCGGGCAGGTCGAGCCTTCCGTGGACCCGCCAGAAAGACCGGGTACGCATTCCGGGGGACCCGCCAGAAAGACCGGGTACGCATCCCGGGGGACCCGCCAGAAAGACCGGGTACGCATCCCGGGGGACCCGCCAGAAAGAACGGGGACGCACCCCGGGGAGATCGCATCAGGGAGCC
>JADFRU010000361.1:0-2529 GCA_022561115.1 Chloroflexota bacterium
CCCCATGAGGGGAGCGATATCTGGAACGATCGAACGCCCAGCCCGTGTGCGTACCCGATACGCTCCACAACCTGCTCGGTGGCGAGCGAGATCACGCCGACCTGCGTTCCAACGCCGGTGTCGCGCATAGCGTCCACAAAAACATCGACCACCTGCCGGAACCGGTCGTCCGACATGCCGTAACCCTCGCCAGCCGTGCCCATGACGTAAAGCCGGTGTGCGCCGAGCGTGGACAACCGGCCGAGCAGGTTGCGAAACGATGTCTCGTCCAGCACGAGGTCTTCGTTCCACGGGATGTCGACCGCGCCGAGCATGCCCTGCTTTGTGCGCATCGTGACGCCATGTTTGTTAGTGGAAAGTGTCTGGGTCATGGTGCGGTCCTTATCGCGGAAAAATCCCGGTCGCGTGATGAGGGTTGAGCCTTGAACCTCCGTCTCCACGTGAAAAGGGAGCCAAGAAGGGGGCGACAGATACTCAGTCTGACTTCGGCCACATGACCAGCTCAACCCGGATACCGCCCGGGACGGCCATGAAGGCGACTATCGGGTATCCCTCCGCCGTCTGGTCTATCGGCCCCTCTTTTAGCTCCGCCCCCATGCCGGTCAACCGTTCGATCTCGGCGTCGAGGTCCTCCACCAACACACCGAAATGCTCAAGGCCCCAGTGGACGTCTGCGCTCGCCGGCGAGAGTTTTTCACCGGGGCGCGCTCCGGACACGGTGAACGGGAGGCCCTTCGAGTCACGCATGCGCACAAAGCGGTCACCCTGGTTCCGGGTCCGGGACTCGACGATCTCGAATCCGAACGCCTCTTGAAACCAACTGGCGCTGGCGTCCGGGTCCTGTGATTTCACGTGTACGTGGTCGATCGGATAGGGCATTGGTAACGTGGCCTCCTCGGATCGGCATTATGGCGCAGAGACGCAGCCGCTGTATGGGTGCGGTTTCAATGTTCACATCATCGTAGGGGCGGGGCTTGCTCCGTCCGCCCGCCGAGGTTCACGGCATCGCGGGCTATCCACCCACACGGTAGAGCGACTGCACGAGGCCGGAATCGAATGAGGTCGTCGAGACATGGCTGAGCCTTATGTCGCTATCGATCACACCAAACAGGGGGATGCCGTTGCCGATCAGGATCGGGATGCGCGAGATGGTGATCTCATCTATGAGACCGGCCCGCAGAAAGCGCTGGATTGTCTTGCCGCCGTCTACCCAGGCGTGCTGAAACCCCCGGGACTCCAGGGTTGCGAGTAGCCCGGCAGGTTCGTTGTTGACGATTTCCACCTCCGCCCGTAGCTCCGGCGGGATGTCATCGCTGGTGAGGGCGCCGCTCGGGACGATCACGTGTTTGCCAGAGTACGGCCAGCCGCCGAAGCCAAGAACTTTCTCGAAGGTGACGCGCCCGAGAACCACGGAGTCAATGCTCGTCATGAAGGCATTGAACCCGTAGTCGGCCTCGCCGGAATCGTGTTCAAGCCAGTCCAGCGAACCGCCGGCGGCGGCGATAAAGCCGTCCAGCGTTGTAGCGATGCATACGGAGGTTTGGAGCGCCAGGTGAGGAGTGTAGCGGGGGATGTGGACATCCAATACCGGGCGACGTGCGTTACAAGCGCTTGCTCCAGATTCGTCACCCTGGACTTGATTCAGGGTCGGGCGTCACCCTGGAGTCTCCGGAAGTGCGCGGTAGCGGCCGTCACGGAATTTCTCGACACAACGACGAGAACGCAGACCTGAACAGACGGATCCTGAATCAAGTTCAGGACGACGTTACGACCGATGAGCGATCTGATGGCCGTCTGCCCCGTCCATCACACACGGTCAGGCCGCCACCTCATCACGCCCGACTCGGGAGTGGTTCTTCCGGGCGCCCACACCCGTCAGTGATTTATGACCACGCGGATAGCGCCGGACACACGCTTGTCGTCGGCCGCCGCGAACGCATCGGCGATCTGCGACTGCGGGAAGCGGTGCGTGATGACCGGCCCCGCGTTCAACCGGTCTGACGCCAGTAGATCAAGCGCCGTCTGGTACTCGGAAACGCCCTGCCAGCTTGAGTAACTGTTGGACCAGGTCAGCACCAGCTCCTTTGCCATTCCCTGGCCCTGCGAGTCCATGGTCTGCAGCTGCGTGAACAGCCCGACTACGCTCACACTGCCGCCGCGCCTCGTCATCTCCATGCACTGCGCTATCAGCTGCGACTCACCGCCGACCGTCTCGAACACCACGTCAGCGCCCTCGCCATCGGTTCGCTCCAGCACGGCCACAACCGGGTCCTCGTCCGCGTTCACGATGTACTCGTCCGCCGCGCCGGTATCGACCGCCGTCTGGAGCGGTTCGGGCCGGGTCCCCACCATGATCACCCGGCCCGCTCCATAGGCCTTCGCCACCTGTCCGAGTGTCAGAGCGATTGCTCCCGCGCCCACGATCACCACCGTGCCATCCACCGGCACAGGGGTTCGGTTTACGGCGTGGACGCCGCAGGCGAAACAGTCAAGGATTGCGGCGTCGTCGAACGAGACGTGGTCGGGCAG
>JADFRU010000362.1:0-2532 GCA_022561115.1 Chloroflexota bacterium
GTATGCTCCCTCACCCTCACCCTCTCCCGGTGCTGCAGAGAGGGTACGTGTCACACCGGCCACACGGTTAGCCGCGTCATGCGATGTTCCGCGTCCGTTGAGCGTTTTCGCAGGCTCCTGGCGCGTTGAACCATGATGTTGCTCCGTGGAGATCGTGTTGCCGCTTGAGCCCCCTCATCCTTCCCCGGAAGGACAGGCTCCTCACCCTCTCCCGCGCCGGGGAGAGGGGACGTGTACAGCTGACCGGCCCCTCATACTTCGTCCTTCCCCGGAAGGATCAGCACAGGCTCCTAACCCGTAACTCAACGGCGCCCGGCGCCGGAGGGAGGGGATGTGCTAGACATCGAGGCCGAGTCAGCCTTCGCGCTGCTCCTCGCAATCTCCGAGCATCCCGCACCGGTCAATACCGTGGTCGCGGGCGTCCAAGACCATGATTGTGAGCGGTATGGGGATGATGGCGATCAGAGTCCAGTGCGCCTTCTCGCGTCTGCTACTATCCCCGCACCACAAGTACGGGGAGCAATGCCATGAAGTGGAAGGTCCTTATCGTCACAGTTCTGGTCATGCTGACGGTCTCGGTCAGCGGCGGTACGGCGTTTGCGGCAGGACCGGCTGGTCCTCACCCGGCGGCCGTGCCTTCCCAGGCTCGTCATGGAACCGTTAACGCACCCATCGTGGTTTTCCCCTTCGTTTGCGACGCCCCCTAGCTGTATCAACCGAAAGCCGCCGGTTCACGCCGGCGGTTTTCTTTTTGAAACGGATCGCCCCTGCGATGTCGTCGGCACGGGAATGACGGGGTGTCGGAGGACGGGTCGCATAACCAGGAATCATCCGTGCCCGGGACAGGGAACCTGCCGCATCCGCAAAGGGGCCCATATCGCAGGCGGGCCTCGAAGAACACCGGTCAGACCCGTCCCCCGCGTGCAAATCCCCGTCTGAACGTGCCGGTTCTTCAGTGGCTCACCCGAGCTAATACGGGGATCGCATGGCGGAAATTGCACGATCTATGCGCACTTTGCTCCTGTCGCCCGGTGGGCCTTCGACTTTACGCTCGTCGCAGCGATTACTGCCGCCGGGAATTGTTTTTCGCATGCGTGTCCGCATGCCCGGCTGCGCCTGGAGTTGCGACGTGCTGGACAGAATTCGACATCACCGTAGTCCCGTTACCGGTCTCGAAGCGGGAGTGATCCTCCTGTCGCTCGCGGTCGTCATTTCGCAGGTCGTGATCGCGCTGGTCTGATGGCCTGAGACCGGACCTCCCAGCCGGGTTTTCCTTTCACGATCGGTCGCTTCCCACTTCTCACGCTTCCGAAGCGCCGCCACTTCCCTGGTATTTCGGGGTATCCTGCCGCGTCTTCCTGATGACTGCCGTGCAGATACCCTTTGTGCGCAAATGTGCGATCGTGATTGGCGACCGTGACGGGAGCCTTTTGACCCAGCCCACCGATATCCGAAATTTTCTCTGGGACGACTTCGACGCCGTTTTCGCCGTGCGAGCGGCGGTTAACGGCATCTCCGACGCTGACGCCGACGTGGAGCGCTCCCACTTCCGGGCGCGGCTGGAGCTACCGGGGGCGGACCCGCTCGACAACGTGTTTGTGGCCGAGCGCTCCGGCGCGTTGATCGGCTGTGCGATCGCGTCGGTGGAGACGGCGATCGACCGCGCCGTCGGCGAGTTCGGGGTGATCCAGTCCGCCCGCGGGCAGGGGATCGGCAGATCGTTACTGGCGCGGCTTGAGCGGCGGGCGTCCGAGGCCGGGGTGGCGGTCCACCAGGTTAACGTCCATGACAGCAATACGCGGTTGCGCTCCTTTATGGACGCCGCCGGTTACCGCCAGATCCGCACCTTTAACGAGTTGAAGTACCGGCCGGCGCCCGCGTACCTGGAGGGCGACTACCGCCCGCTGCCGTCCGGCGTCTCACTGCGGCCGTTCGTCCCGGGCGACGACGAGCAGGCCCTCGCCGACGTCCAGAACGCCGCCTTCGAGGGATCGTTTGGCTTCGCTCCGAACACGGCGGAGCAGATCGCCGGCTACGTCGCCATGCGGGGCGATCCGGGCGACATCCTGATCGCCGAGGACGACGCGTCAGGTGACGTGATCGGTTACATATGGACGAGCGTCAGCGCGGGCACGGCCGAATCTGCCGAGACTTCCGGGATGATAGAGATGACGGGCGTGCGACCGGACCGGCGGGGACGGGGAGTCGGCTCGGCCGTAATAGCGGCGGGGCTGCGCCATCTCCGGGAGCGCGGCGCCGGGGTGATCAATCTGGAGGTCGACGACGAGAACGTGTCCGCCCGACGGATTTACCGCGACCTGGGCTTCAAGAAGACCGGCGAGCAGTTCTGGTACGAAAAGCGGCTCGCGGGGTAGGAAGCCGGTTCGCGTAATACCCGGGATGAGGTGAAGCGGCGAGGCGTGACGGCGTGGGCGCGGGCGGCCCGTCCGTATGGCGCGACCGGCCGCAAAATCCCCTCGCCCGGCGGGTTTCCGGCTCCGGGAACGGGCCAAACAAATGGTCAGAGGTCTG
>JADFRU010000363.1:0-2522 GCA_022561115.1 Chloroflexota bacterium
CCAACTGGCCCCACGCCGAAACGTGCCGGGGTATCGGTGGGTACCGGCCGGCGTCAACCCGGCCGGAGCGGAGGGATACGCGCAGCGCTACCCGCCGTTTCGCGACCCGGTTCAGGCGGATTGAGGTCCGTACTCGACCCTTGGAAAGCGCCAGGGCGCGGCGGTTTGGTTCAAGGCCGCGCCTTGTTAGCGGTTAGCGGCCTCAAGGGCGGCGCACGTGCCCGCCGGACAGTTGACGCACCAACCCCCCGGGGCTACGTTCGTGAAGCCGCTATTTCTTGATACGTCGCAGACCCCAGCAACAGAGGCAGGCCATGTACCGACTTGAAGTGATGCACCCCGTGGCGGCGCTTGAAGGCGCCGGGATTGAGACCGATATAGCGCCGCGTCCCACGACGTTGGACGGACTGCGCGTGGGGCTTGTCTGGAACCGGAAACGGGGCGGTGACGCTGTTCTTGAACGCGTCGGAACGATGCTGCGGGAGCGGTTCACTGACCTGACGCTTACGACGTACCAGGGAAGTATCCCCACGCCGTCCGAGATGCTGGACCGGGTAGGGGAGGAGTGTGACGTCGTCGTCGGCTCCTCGAGCGACTGAGGGCAGTGCACGTCGTGGCTTGTCCACGACATGATCTACCTGGAGCGGAAGGGTATCCCGACCGTGTCGGTGGCGTCGGCAGGGTTCGAGCGCGACTCCGTGGCGAGCGCGCGGGTGTTCGGCATGCCTCGCGCTCCGTTCGTCGTTGTGCCGGACGTGATCACGAGCGTACCGCCGGAACGTTCGGCGGCGAGCATCGCCGAGCGTATCGATGTGGTGGTTCGCGGACTGACCGATCCGGAGGCGCTGCCGCAGCCCGAGGACGAGGGGCCGGTACCGGAACGGCTTCCGGGCGGCCCGCTAACGTTCAGCGGTTCGGACCAGTTCGAGGCGCTGGCCGGGTTTAACGAAACTTTCCTTGATAACGGCTGGGGCGATGGGCTGCCGCTGATTCCGCCGACCCCGGAACGGGTTGGCAAGATACTCGCCGGCACAACCCTTGCGCCGGAACACGTTGTGGGACTGTTGCCTCCGGGAATGGGCGTGGCGACCGTTGAGAAGATAGCCGTGTCTGCTGCAATGGCGGGATGCGAGCCGTCCCACCTGCCCGTGCTGATCGCTGCGTGCGAGGCCGTTCTCAAGATGGGATCGCGCGCACGCCAGTGGCTGATGTCCACCAGCCCGGACGCGCCGATCTTGCTTCTCAACGGCCCTATCGTGGACGAGCTGGGGCTGAACACGGGGAAAGCGACGCTGGGTCCCGGCAAGCAGTCGCGCGTCAACATCGTCCTCGGCCGTGCGTTCCGGCTGGTCCTGATGAACGTGGGGCACAACTACCCGACCGAGATGGATATGGACACGATAGGCGCGCCGTCGAAATTTTCGCTGTGCGCGGCCGAGGCGGTTGAGGGCGGACCGTGGGAGCCGCTTCATGTCGAGCGAGGGTTCAAGCGCAGCGCCTCGACGGTCACGGTGGCGGGCGTGCGCAACCTGATCGACGCCGCAGACCTGAACAACTACACGCCCGAGCGCATCCTCAACACGGTTGCCGGGGCGATCACCGGCGGCGGCGGGTATTTCGGCATCCGCTGGTCTGACCCGGACCCGTACGACCCGGAAGGCGGAGGAGGAGCGCTGGTCGTGCTCTGTCCCGATCACGCCCGGGTTTGCACCGATGCCGGATGGTCCAAGAACATGGTGCGCGACTACCTGTGGGCGAAGACTCGCGTGACGGTCGCCGGGCTCCACAACTCGTTCAAGGCCAACCCGGACTGGTTGCTTCCGCCGTGGCGCTGGATCATGGACCTGTCTCCAGAAGAGGCGGCGAGCACGAGTTTCCCGGCCTTCAACCGGCCGGAGCGGATCGAGATCGTGTCGTTTGGCGGTCCCGCCGGGAAGAGCATGGTGATGATGACCAACGGCCCATCGCAGACGGTGGAGTTACACGATCGTGCGACGTAACAAAGCGGCTTGATGGTCTCCCGGCCAGGCGCGTCCCCTCACTGACGTGACGTGTGAACAGCGCACGGGGTTTTCGGGGGAGTGGCCGCCGCGGGCTCTCCCTCGCTCGTTAGAGCGGGCGGAAGGTTACAACCGCGGTTCGATCTCTGCCGATTGATCGCCAGACCCGTGAGGACGCTTCACCTGTGCGGCCGCCGGCACAGGTCAGCCTTCAAGACCGTCGGCAACCGGCACCGTGGATCAGCGCCGCGCGGGACCGGTGATCGATCGCAGACCGGAGTCCGGGCGACCACACCCCACGGAGCGTGGTACGTGATTAGTACGCCGCGTGATTCTTTCTGATGTCCGCCTGTTCCGCCGCCGCGGCGCGAAGTGTGTCTGGCGTCGCTCCGGGCGCCTGTGCGGCCTTGATCATCGGCGCCTCGTACTTGCCCATCAGCGCGGCCAGTCTCGGCAGGTCTTTAGCCACTTCCAGCGGAATCTGTATAGCGCCGTGCTTGTCTGCGGCTATCAGGTCCCCGG
>JADFRU010000028.1:0-9903 GCA_022561115.1 Chloroflexota bacterium
CGGCCGGTACAGCGCCGCCACACCGGGCTCGTCCGGCTCCCAGTCCCGGCCCGCGGTCAGTTCAAAGATCGATTCCCAGATGGCGACCCGTTCGCCCAGGGTGCCGGACGACGAGCCGGCGAATATCGCCCCAACATCGCCGAGGTCTCCAAGGTCGCGTTCGTCTCCGGATGTCGAGGCCGGGATCAACGTAATCACCAGCGCGATGGCGATCCCCGCGCCAACCACAACCAGGCCCTGAATGACGACGCGCCGCTCCAGCCACAGGTAGCCGATGGCAACGAATGCCAGCGTGCCGGTGGCGTAACCGATCCACGGTCCCCGGCTGCCGGTGAACCACAGCGCCGCGATCTGAAGCGCCAGGGCGAACGCGCCAGCGACGAGCCAGACGCGACGGCCTCCCCGTGCCTCGTTAACGGCCGCAGCCACGGTTATCGCGGTCGACATCACGAGGCAGGAGCCAAGCAGCATCGGGTTGCCAAACGAGGCGAAAACGCGGCCTGCATCCTCGCCCGGCCCGAGCGGGTCCCAGCCAAAGCGCTGGGAAAGGCCGTAAACGGCGGCAACCGTGCCAACGCCGGCCAGCGTCAGCATTATCCGCCGCAACTGATCAACCGTTCTCAGGCGCAGCGCCACGGCGAAGAACACCGCCAGCAGGGCCAGCGCAGAATACAGCTCGTACCCGAGATCGTTGGGATTGCGCCCCCAGAGGCTGACGCGCAGCACCGGCGATAAAAGCGTGGAGACAACCGACGTGACAGCGAGGGACGCGACGGCAAGCACCGCCCACCTGCCGGGGCGGCGGCCCGCCCAGTCCCCGATACGTAACGGGATACGTAACAGGTCAGGGCCGGTTCTGAAACTCCGGGAGTACGTCCAGTCCCAGACCCAGGCGACCACGATCACCAGGCCAACCACGTGAAGTAGCACGTACTTGGGGTCGTTGTAGAACGTGAACCAGCCGCTCGGGCTGAAAAGCAACGGTACGAGAACTATTCCGGAAAGCCAGGCGGCTTCAATCAACCGGTCCGGGATGGTACGCGAGCGATGCAGCGCGACCGGAGATTTCCCCCTGGAAGGCCTCGATGAGCGGGCGCGGCTTCGGGTCATGCGGTTGTGGCGATCACTTGAAGAATACGGGGAGAACCTGGACTGAGAGACGGGCGCGGGCACGCCCGGCATTGCTGTTGGCGCGCCATTATATGAAGCGACCGCCGGGCTCCACCGCTACTGGCCCTTTTGCGTTGCCTGTTTCCGCAACCCGCCCCGTGATTTCCCGGTGATTCCCACAGGTACGGCACCGGGGTTCCCGCGATTCAACCCTCGTGATTCCCACAGGTCGTAGAGGCGTCGTTGGCGGGCTCAACCGCGATTGGTCCTTTCGCGTTGTCCGTTTCCGCAACCCGCCCCGTGATTTCCCCGTGATTCCCACAGGTACGGCAGGGGATTCCCGCGATTCGACCCTCGTGATTTCCACAGGTTCGTAGAGGCGTCGTTGGCGTTATCCCCGGGCCTGCTCACCCGGGCGGCTACGTGATTGCTCCTACGTGAGCCCCCGCGCAACACCAACCCGTCACCTTCCGTCCGCTCAAGCGGTACCGATCACCCCCCTGACGTTATTGCCCGGGTTCGGTAGCGTGTCCAATCGGGCGCATCTGCAAGGGTGGCAGGCGTTCCCGGGCGGCCTGGCCTCCGAGTGAAGTCATCGCCACAGGCGTGTCGCACGTCAGCAGACAGGGTGGACCATGAACGCAAGCACGGTGCGTGTACACGATGAAGGCGCCGGCATTGATCCGGCGGGCCGGTCATCGCTTTTTCCGGCTTATGAGCGACTCTCTACGTAATCGCGCGGCACGGCCGTGGGTACTGGACCGGGTCTCCGTATCAAGCGCGCTCTTGCAGAGCCGATGGACGTAAATACCGGCGTCGACCGTGCAACGAGGACCGGTAGCGCGTTTTCATTCGCTCTCCCCGTCACACAAATTCGCCCGGAGGAATCAACCGCCAGGACTTTCAACTACCCGGTAACGGGCATTAACGGCTCGCTCGCAGCGGCCGCAACCGGATGAAGCCGGACGAAGCCGAATGAAGAAGGAAGCCATGTCTCCCCTCAACGTGATATTGATCGATGACGAGAAGTTCCTGCGGGACGTGATACAGGAAGGGCTGGTAGAGCTTTTCGGCTGTACCGTGCGTGCGGTGCCTGACGGTGAGAGCGGGTTGGCCTGTCTACGTGAGAGCGGCGCGGACGTCTTGCTCCTGGACCTTCTTATGCCCGGAGTGAACGGGTTTGAGGTGCTGGCGCGTCTTCAATCCGGCAACGAGATGATGCACAGGCCGGACCGGGTGATCGCGATGAGCGCTCTTACCGATCGCACCACGCTGCAAACGCTGCGAAAGCTGGGCGTGGACTACGTATTGCCGAAACCGTTCTCGCTGGCGGAGCTACGGACCGCCCTGCGGCTCGGCGAGCCGACGGCGTATGGATCGAGCGCACGGGCTATCCCGGTCGCACAATCAGCCTGAGCCAGAGTTGGCGAGGAGACCGGCGTCAGGCCGCGATGTTTTCGTTCACGGCCGCGTTCCCCAGATTTCCGGTAACCGCTGCCTGTGTCTCGAGAACAGAAAGCTCGACAGCCCAGGCTTCCCGGTCCCAGATCTCGATCAGATTCCCGGCGCCGATCACCACGACTTCCCGCTCGACGCCCGCGTACCGGCGCACAGCGACAGATAGTTCCAGCCTGCCCTGCCTGTCGATCTCCTGCTCGTCGGCGGAAGCGAAGATAAACCGGGACAGTCGCCGCGTTTCTGCGTCCGTCACCGGCAGTTCACCGATCTCTTCCGCGAGCCGCTGCCAGCCCTCCGCCGAGTAGACCGAGACACAGCGCTCGAAACCCCGCGCGACGACGGCTCCGCCGGAAAGCGCGTCAGTGAACGCATCCGGAACAGCAATACGTCCCTTGCTGTCTACATGCCCCTCAAACTCGCCCGCGAATAACAAGGCCGGTCGGTCCTCCAAAACACGGCGCTCTTTCTCTAACCAGGGGATCCCCCGCCAGCCGCGACCGTAATCAACAGTCTGGCCGGTGGGCGTCTCGCGGGCTACCGCGAATCTCCCGGCGAACGGTGGGGCTGCCACACACCCTCACAACCGGACGTCCCGGTTGATCCAGGTTAGCCGTCCGTACTTTCGACGATTTCGACGAGTACGTCTGAGGATCGCGTCAACGTCACGATCGCCTCTGACAGGGCGTCTTGCGCCGCAAACACGTTCTGCAACCCGATGGCGTCCAGGCTCTCGTTCACCAACCGGCCGGCCAGCGCCAGGTCCGCGAGCACGTCGACCAGTTGTTCATGGATATCGTCATGCACGGGCGGCGCGACCAGTTCCTTCGCCCTTGCCGAGTAGCGGGCAAATTGCGACGAAGTCTGCCGAACGTCGTTGGCCCATATCGGACTGTCCGGGTTGGAAGTCCTGAGGAGCTGGATCACACGGGACAGGTCGATGCCCGCACGCCTCGCCAGGTCGTTCGCGACCGCCCGATACGCTTCAGCCGGGTCAACCACGGCCGTGGGCGTGGGCTCGGGCAGGGCTGTCGGCGCCGCGAAAACTGTGTCGTCCGAGAAGAACTGTTGCACTGTTTCCGGCTCGTCCGAGATCGATGTCCCCAGGACAATCACGGCGCTTCCCACCACGGCGGCGCTGATGCCGCCGATGATGGCGTTCCCTTTGGACCCTCTCATGATCGACCCGACGTAGCCCAGCCAGGCCAGTCCAGCGAGCGCAGCGACGGAGCCGAGGATGATCAGCAGGTTTCCCAAGTTCTCTCTTCTCTATCCGGCGTGACCGCACGCGGCCCGTCCCCGGTCTGTCCGTTCATGGAATTGATATCGCCGCAATCATCGCGGCCGCAGTCCATTATGAAGTGATGCGCGTATTCATCGCCGGCCCGGCGCGTCCGGGCAAGCGCTGCGCAAGGTGTTACGTGTCGTTCTCCGGGAACGCTTTCACACGCATCAGGGTAGCGGCAGGTCCGTCCACAACGTAAAACCTGCGGCTACTCAAAGAAATCGGCGTCTTCCGGCCGCAGATACGCGGCAGCCGCCTCGGCATTCAGCGTTACCCCGAGACCCGGCGTATCCCAGACCTCGATGAAGCTATCTTTCACTATCGGGTTCGGCAACCCCTCAACAATGTCATACCACCACTCCGGGTTGCCCGTCGGGTACTCGAATGCGATGTAGTTCTTCGGCAGCGTCGCAGCGACCTGCACCTGCGCTGCAAGGCCGATCAACCCGTCTCCCGTGCCATGCGGGGCGATCATGATTCCGTGAAGGTCAGCGTACTCCGCAATCCACTTCAACTCCGCCAGCCCGCCCACATCCGCCAGGTCAGGGCCGATTACGTTCACCGCTCGTTTTTCGATAAGGTCCATGAAGTTCTGGCGCAGGTAGATTTGCTCACCCGTGTGGATCGGCGTCGTCGTGTACGGCGTCACCTCGCGGTACAGGTCGGCCAGGACATACGGCGTGTAATCGCCGGTGATCATGTCCTCCAGCCACATAATGTTGAGATGCTCGACGGCCCTCGCCAGCTTGAGCGCGTCCGTGACGGTGAAACCCGGGCCGCAGTCGAGCGCCAGGCCGATCTCGTCGCCAAGTACGTCCTTCATCGCCTCGATACAGGCGATCGTGTGCTTCATCCCGCGCTCGGTAATCAAACCGCGGTTGGGATGACGGCCCGAGTTGTCGAGTTCGCCGTAAAAAAAGTTCGACTTATCCCGGACCATGGAGCCGTGAAAAGCGATCCCCTGCTTGATGATCGAGAATCCCTCCGGGCGTGACTTCATCCACCGCATCTCTTCGGCGTAGTCGTCGGGTTCGGAACCGGACATTTGACGCCGCACGTTGCCGTTGTAGGTCAGGACGCGGTCCCGCACCTTGCCGCCGAGCAGCTTGTACACGGGGACGCCGGCCGCCTTTCCGGCGATGTCCCACAGCGCCATTTCGATCGCGCTGACGGCGCTGCCCCAGGGCTTGAAACTCCCGAAACGCCGGATCTTCAGCATCACGCGCTCTACGTCCGTCGGGTCCATGCCCAGGACAAGTTCCCGGTAGTAGAGGAAGTGCCACTTCAGGTCATGTTTCGCGGTTTCAGCCTGCCCGATCCCCTCGATACCTTCATCGGTCTTAATCCGGATTACCGGGTTTGAGCCGATGACGGCGCACTTCAGGTCGGTGATTTTCATGCGGGTTCCTCGGTTTTCGGGAGATTTCGCGGGATTCCCGGGTATTCCCAGGTATTCCGGGACTTCATGCGGGGCGTGACCGGCTCGCCCGGCGCAGTTGTCGCGTAACGCCGCTGGATCATGCCAGCATTTGTTGCGCGATCAAAGCACGGGCAAGCCTGTCCCGGAAGCCATCAGAGCCAGGAGAATAGTTCTGAGGCCGGGTTCGCGGGTTATTCGACGGTCACACAGACCGGTTTTGTTCCGTTGACGCAGTACCCGAGCCGGTTCCACCGCGTCTCTAGCGGCTGCAGGTTGCCGGAATCGTCCGCGGCGCGTGCGAGGATCGTGTAATGACCCGGCGCAGGCGGGGTCCAGTCAACGTGCCACTGCTGCCACGAGTAGCCCAGCACGCTCTCGTCGAGGTGAGCGTCCTGCCAGGTGTCTCCACCGTCAAGGCTCACGTCCACGCGGCGCACCACTCCGCCGCCGGACCACGCCATCCCGCTTATCGCCACCGGGCGTCCAACCGGCAGCGATGTGCCGTGCTCGGGCCAACTGACCAGCGATTTGACCTCCATCCGGGATATCTGCTGATCTATCCCCGCCTCATCCTCCATCACGTAGCGCTCGGTCTGGAAAAATCCAACGAACGGCTTTTCCAGCACGCGGATGCGCGTCAGCCATTTGACGGACGCCATCCCGTACCAGCGCGGCACTATCAGGCGCACCGGGAAGCCGTGATCCGGCGTCAGCGTTTCTCCGCTCATTTCGTAAACAATAAGCGTGTCCGGGTGGAGCGCTACCTGGAGCGGCAGACTCCGCTGGTACGGAACTTCGGTGCGACCCGGCGCGGGCTCGCCGCTGTCTGCGCCCTCAAAAAGCACCTCCACAGCGTCCGGGCTGATTCCCGCCTGCTGCAGGAACGGTTTCAGCGGCGCTCCGGCCCAGATCGCGTTTGACACTGCACCGTCTTCAAATGGATTGCCCGGGATGCCGGGTCCCAGGTCAGAGCGGTTGTTTCCCGCGCATTCCAGCATGGCGGGCAGGGTCTTTTTGGGGAGCCGCAACAGGTCAGAGTAGGAAAATTCGGTGGGGTTGGAGACCGCGCCACCGATGGAAAGAGACCAGTCCGCCGGGTCTATCTCTGGGACGGTGTAATGGTTGCGGATGTAAAAGAGCGGGGTGGGTGTAAGCCAGCTGCGCAGCGCAGCGATGGGGGTCTCTCCGACGACAGGGCTGGTGTCTATCGGAACGAGTTCGGTGGTGCCTGGCCGGGTACAGGCGGGGTCTTCAGCGACCGTGATCGACCCGGCATCGGTACACGTACAGAACAACATTGCGGCCTCCTCAAGGGGATAACTAGAGCGGCGAAGGGACTTTGCGGCAGTTTAACCACAACGCCGGATTCCGGGAAACATAGCACCCAATTTCCGGACCGACACCCGCGAAACAGCGCTCCCGCGGTGATGGCTTCCGGCCCTTCCTTACGGCGGACGTTACGGCAGGTCGAGGCCCAGGCTCAGTTCCACCGACACCGTGTGGAACCATTCGATGACTTCGCGGTGATAAGGGATTCCCTCGGCGCGACGTTTATTCGTCTCCTCAAACTCGGACAGGCCCGCGTAGAACACGCGCTCGTGGCCGGGAGCGGGCTTCGTGTTGGCCAATCCGTCGAGGAAGTCGTCCATGTCATCCTTGAACTTCTCGGCGTCCATGAACGCATCGATCTTCCACGCCTGGAAATAATGCGCCGTCTTCTGGTTGATGAACCCGGGTCCCGCCCCCGACAGTTGCCCCGTCATGATGTCCACCACAGCGGCGAAGGCGTAGCCCTTGTGCGAGCCGTTCTCGCGCGTGCCGCCGAACGGCAGCATGAAGTACTTCTCGGGAATACCGTCCGTCTCGTGGTCGATCACCGCGCCGTCAGGTCCGGCGACCCAGTTGGGGATGAGGCCTGCGCCGACACGGCGGGCCAGTCGAATCTTGTTCCCGGCGACCTGCGTCGTCGCCACGTCAAACAGGAACGGCGGCATCCGGCGGGCCGGCGCTGCGTACGCGATCGGGTTCGTTCCAAATCTTGGCTCCGCGCCAAAGGTCGGCACCGCCTGCACCCCGCCGCTGCCGGTCATCGCCATGCCGATCATGTCCTGTTGCGCGGCCAGGGCGGCGTGGTATCCGGCGCCCGCAAGATGGCCGGAGTTCGTTACCGAAACCGCACCCTGCCCGTGCCTGTCGGCCTTCTCCATCGCTACACGCATCGCCTTCGGGCCGATATGCGCCCCCAGCCCGCGATCGGCGTCCCATGTCGCTGTGGTGTCGGATTCACGCACAACTTTGATGTCCGGGCGCGGGTTAAGTTGCCCGCTGCCGTAACCGGCGACATAGGTGCGGAGCATGTTTGACACGCCGTGCGTCTCGACCCCGCGCAGATCGTTCATGATCAGCACGTCTGTCGCCACTTCCGCATCTTCCCCGGTCAGCCCCATCTTCAGGAAGATAGTGTTGGTCGCCGCCCGTATCCTGTCTTCGGAGACGTAGACGCGGTCTGCTTCTGGAACCTTGAAACGTTCGAGCATATTTATCCCCGGTCGGTCTCTGCCAGGCCCGGGCATATCCCGGAACCCTTGCGTGTCGAAGTCGCCCGATCACGAGCGTGAACGAGCCAGATGTTAGCCCTTCGCCGGGTCCGGTGCGTCCCGGGCGCTGCCCCCCATTGGAGCCAGGACAGCGACGACAGCCCCCACCGCGGCGATGATCGCCACGAAGATAACTACGGCGCTGAAATCCCAGCGGGTGTTGATAGCGCCCGATACGACCGGAGCGATCGCGCCGATCAGGGCGCCTCCGGCGAAAAGAACGGCGATGGAGGTGCCCTCTGAACCGCGATCCGTTGAGTCCATCGCGGCGGCCACGATCACGGGCATTATCGAGAAAAGGAAAACGCCCAGGAACACCATCGTCACCGTGAGCGGCCAGCCATCATCGGCCACGAGAAACAGTAAAACAAGAGCGCTGATGGCCGCCATCGAAAACGCTATCACGGGCCGCCGGCCAAGCCTGTCGGACAGGATTCCGAGGACCGGTGTGGACGCAATTCCGGCGAGTGTCAGCAGAGAAATGTGCACGCCTATCATCAGGTTGCTGTAGTCCAGAACATCCGCCATGTAGATGACCAGGAACAGCTGTATCGAGTTGTGGGCCGCTCCCCGGAGCGCGTGCATGAGCGCCATCGACAGCACGGCCGGGTTGGCGAGCAATCGACGCGTCGCGACAACGTAGGACCGCATCGACACGCCCTTCCCACCCGGAGCGGCGCGCCCCTTGAAACGGCTCAGGATGACCAGCACCGTCAGCACGGAAGGCACGACCAGCAGGAACGCGACGAGCCTCCAGCCCAGCCCTGACCATTCAACGCCCAGGTAACTGAAGCCGCCCAGCAGCAGCCCGATAGTTGCCGGGGCGGTCGTGTTTCCCACCTGCGCGCCCGTTGAATGGGCCGCCATAGCGAAACCGCGGCGGCTCGGGTAACGAATCGCCAGCTCGGAGAACGCGGGCGCATGCCAGAGTGAAGTGCCGGTGCCCAGGATCATCAGGGCGATCACGGTGAGCCAGTACCAGGATGAGATGCCGATCAGGACGTAGCCAAGCGCCACGAACCCCATGCTCACGGCGAGCAGCATCGGGACACGGTGCCGGAACATGTCGGTCAGGACGCCGGCCGGTACGTTGGTCAGCCCCATCGAGGCGTCGCGCGCCGCGAACATGCCGCCGATGGCCACGTCCGAGAGCGCCAACGACGCCTTGATCTCCGGAACGAGGATCAGGATCGCGCCCTGGCCGAAGTGCTTTATACCGTGACCCGCCGATATCCCGTACATGAGCCGGGAACTCTCGCCGGGAAGCGCTTCGACGGATGCGTCTTCATCGCTTCCAGCGTCGGTTCCGGACTGCTCAGACGTTTCAGCGGTAGCCAAGATTCCTCATCTCTTCTGAACCCAACGTGACCGGCCGGCCTCTTGCTGGGACCGCCACACGGGGACCGCCGCATCGGGCCCGCCGCACGGGGGGACCGCCGCACGGCGATCACGCACCCGCCCACGCAGCCTGCGCGCCTGGGACCTACGCATTGGTGAAGTGAGGCATGACCTCGCTCGCAAACTGTTCGAGCTGGTCGACGATCACCGACTGCGGAGTTCCGATGACGCTGCCCGCGTTTACGAACTCAAGTCCCGGGTACAGGTCCTGGAGCGCCATGAGCTTCTCCACGATGAGCTCCGGTGGCCCGCACAACCACTGACCGGCGGCCACCGCGGCCTCGATGGTCGGGAGGTTCGCTGTCGGAGCGAGTTGTGGATCGCTCAGGGCTTCTACATCGCTTTCGTTCAGCCCCCGCACCATTTTCAGCGGGCCAAACATCTTCATATTCTCCTGGAAGTAGGTACTGGCCTGTTCCATCGCCTTCTTCTCTGTGCTTGCGATATGGACCGAGACGCCGACGATCATGTCGGTCCCCAGTTCCGTTTCCCGGCCGCCGCGCGCAAGCGCATCCCTCCACGCCTCAACGACGGGGCTGGGCGCGCCGCCGGCCGCGGCGCCGCCGCCGACAAGCCCCTTGACGCCGTGTTTCACCATGAAATCCAGCCCGCGCGCAGCCCCGGGGACCACCGGCTGG
>JADFRU010000364.1:0-2513 GCA_022561115.1 Chloroflexota bacterium
AGAATCCGATCACGGCGCCCATTCGTGTGAATCCGGTAAGTCTCATGTCCTGGTTGGAACTGTCCCTTCAGATCAATAACTGAATCGGTCCGCAGCCCGGGCCGGGCGTCCATCGCCGGGGTGGGCTCATCCAGATAACCGCAACCACTTTACACGTCTCGCTCGCGGAATCCCGGCGACCCCGTGCTACACTCCGCGCCGCCTTCCCGGATCACGTTGAATCCACGTTTGATGTACGTTTGGCGGCGACGACCGGATGGGGCGCGATATTTCATCTTACTGGCGCCCAGAATAGACAGGAATCAGGGGACCGTATGAGCAACAATGGGCACGACGGGAACGGTCACAACATGGTCCTGCGGAGCCACGGATGGTTTGGCCCGCGCGACCTTGAAGGGTTCCTTCACCGTGCCGGGCTCAAGTCCCAGGGCTTCACCGAGGAGTCGTTCGCTGGCAAGCCGGTTATCGGCATCGCCAACTCCTGGAGCGAGGCGACCCACTGCAACGCCCACCTGCGCACACTTGCGGGCCATGTGAAGCGCGGGATCATGGCCGCCGGCGGGTTCCCGCTTGAGTTCCCGACCATCTCCCTGGGCGAGTTTTTCCTGCAACCGACCTCGATGCTGCTACGCAACCTGATGGCGATGGACATCGAGGAGATGATCCGCGGCCTGCCGATCGATGGCGTGGTCATGTTGACCGGTTGTGACAAGACAACGCCCGCCGCGCTCATGGGGGCCGCCAGCGCAGACCTGCCCGCAATAATCATGACCGGTGGCCCACAGCTCAAAGGCAACTGGAAGGGTGAGGACCTGGGTTCCTGCTCTGACTGCAGGCGTTACTGGGGCGAGTTACGCGCCGGGAACATCACCCAGGAAGAGTACGACTCGCTGGAAGCCGTGATCTACCGGTCGCCCGGCCACTGCATGGTGATGGGCACTGCGTCCACGATGTCTGGAATTACGGAAGCGCTGGGCATGACGCCACCGGGCGGCGCTTCCATACCGGGAGCGGACATGCGCCGCAGCGCGCTGGCCGAAACTGCCGGCAGACAGATCGTAAAGCTGGTGGAAAAGGGCATCCGGGCATCCGACATCATGACGGAAGACGCCGTGGAAAACGCCATGCGTTTCCTCCTGGCCTCCGGCGGATCTACCAACGCAATCATCCACCTGACCGCCATCGCCGGCCGCCTCGGGATTGAGCTTACGCCCGCCCGGTTTGATGAGTTCTCGCGCTCAACGCCCACCATCGTCAACCTGAAGCCGTCAGGCGAGTACCTGATGGAAGACCTGTTCTACGCCGGCGGGATCGAGTCAGTGCTGAACCGCCTGTCTCCCCTGCTTCACCTGGATGCTCTCACCGTCAACGGTCACACCCTGGGCGAAAACATCGCAGACGCCGTGGCGATTGACGACAAGATCGTCAAAACGCTGGAATCGCCGATGCACGCAGAGGGCGGACTGGCGATGCTGGAAGGATCGCTGGCCCCGGACGGCGCCGTAATCAAGCAGAGCGCCGCCTCACCAGAGCTGCTTCACCACACCGGGCGCGCCGTGGTTTTCGAGAATTACGAAGACCTCAACGCCCGCATCGACGACCCGGACCTGGATGTCACAAAGGATGATGTCCTGGTGATGAAATCGGCCGGACCGGTCGGCGGGCCGGGTATGCCGGAGTGGGGGATGCTGCCGATACCCAGGAAGTTGCTGGAGCAGGGCGTGCGAGACATGGTCCGGATTAGCGACGCTCGCATGAGCGGAACGGCGTTCGGGACGGTGGTGCTGCACATATCCCCGGAATCGGCGCTCGGAGGTCCGCTTGGTCTCGTGCAGGACGGTGACTTGATCGAGCTTGACGTCGAGGGACGGCGTATCGATCTGCTGGTGGACGACGCCGAGATGGCGCGACGCAAGGCCGCATGGAAGGCGCCGGAGCCGCGCTTCACACGCGGCTATGGCCTGATGTTCTCAAAGCACGTGATGCAGGCTCAGCACGGTTGCGATTTTGACTTCCTGGTCGGCAACAATCCGGTGCCAACGCACGTCAGGATGGACTAACCCGGGGTCGCGGAACGTTGCGTGCGGCAGCGGTCACAGACGAGCGGGATCGACGTTTCCAGTTTGGGACGCTGAAGGGAAACGGCTCCAGGAAACCGGGATCGCCGTTTCCAGTTTGGGACGCTGACCGGACTGTTGGTGAAGGTCCCTCGGCTTCGCTCGGGATGACGTGTGGCGCTTTGTTGTCGCGATTCAACGTACTGGCGGCGTGACGCGCCCGTAGACCGGTCATCCCGGACGAACCGGCCCATACGAGCGGGGTCGACGTTTCCAGTTTGGGCCGCGGATGAGTCTGTAGGTGAAGGTCCCTCGGCTTCGCTCGGGATGGGCTTAATGGCCAAAAATGTGTGCTCTACCTGGTCACCAAGTGGAAATACCAGGCGAAGTAATGAGGCCGTTTGTGGGGTCTGAGACCACGATGTTGGCGGTAGTGGGATTTCAGCCGGGAGAAGT
>JADFRU010000365.1:0-2517 GCA_022561115.1 Chloroflexota bacterium
GACTCTACGTAGAACCCGGTCCCGAGTCTTAACCCACGCGCCAGTCGAAGCCCCCGTTCCGCTTCGTCGGTCGAGGCGTCCTGAAAGATGGTCATGTGCGGCCGGAAATCGGTCGCGCCGTACTCGGTCGTCACCAGCGGGCCTATCGCAGATTCAAGCGACTGGTGGAGCGCGATCAGCTCCGGCGTGGGCTTCACAGGGACCGCCAGCGACAAGCCGTCCCGGCCGCGCTGCTCCGGTTCTCCTTCAAACTCGATCCGGAACGGCTTCGTGGACTCGGCGAGGCCGTGTATCGCCTCCTGTATCGCCTCGACATTCGGGATGCCCGCAAAGAGGCGCTTTACGGTGACGTGCGCCGGTGCGTTGACGTAGGCCGGGGCGTGTTCCGACCCGGAATACATCGCCCTGCGCAGATCGGATATCGCTGATACCTGGGCGGAGCCAGCGACGACGAATACGGCGTAGACGGCGAAACCGTGGCGGTCGTTCTCCGCATCGCGGGGGTTGGCGCCGGGATCGGGCATCAAGCGTCCTTTATCGTACGTAGCGACCACATGAGCGGTAGTGAATATCGACTTCCCCACCCCTTTGCGCCGGGCTGGCGGCGCGGAAGTCGCCCGCTGGCGAAACAATCCTCCCGTATCACAGGCCGGACCGCTAACCTCAATGGCGAAATCAATGTCGCGGGACGCTGGCAGTAAACAGACAATGTCATCCGGAACTTAATGGCCATCCTGAACTCGATTCAGGATCCGCTCCTACCCGCAATCGGCAAGATCTCGGACCACGTGACTAGAACTCACAAACGGTTCTGCTCATCCGAAAACGTCACTGCGCAAGGTCCGATCCTGAATCGAGTTCAGGATGACAGTAGGAGTGTGATTCTGGCCGGCCGATGCTACCCGGACGGGCGTCGGGCGGGCCACTGCCCGTCCCTGCGGCGGCGTTGCACCACGCCCCTGCGCCCTTCGAGAGCCTCAGGGCGCGATGCCGGCTTGCTACCACCAGATCTTGCCCTGGACCTCGGACTCGATCTCTTTGAAGGTCTTCGTCCAGAGTTCGGTGGACATGTACTTCCAGCCGCCGTCCGGCAGGAGCGCCACTATGTTGGCCTCGCCGGGCCGGCCCGAGAACTCGATCGTTCCGTCGCCGACCTTCTCCGCCATCTTTCGGGCGCAGGCGATCGCCGCCCCGGAGGAGATCCCGGCGAAGATGCCGCACTGCTGCATCAACTGCTGGGTCCAGTAGAACGAGTCCTCGCTCTCCACGAGAATCCGGGCGTCCAGTTTGTCCAGGTCAAGGATCTCCGGGATGAAGCCGTGCTCGATCGAGCGCAACCCCTGGATCACGTCATCGGGCGGCGGGGCCACGGCCACGATCTTGATGTCCGGGTTGTGCAGCCGGAGCGCCCGGCCATTGCCCATGAGGGTCCCGCCGGTGCCAAGTCCGGCGACAAACATATCGATCTCCGGCAGGTCTCGAATGATCTCCGGGGCGGTGGTCTCGAAGTGGGAGAGGGGGTTCGCCTCGTTGCCGTACTGGTACGGGAAGTAGTAGTCCGGGTTCTCTGCGGCGACCTGTTTGGCGACGATGATCGCCTCGTTGGTGCCCTTGTCGGCGTCCGAAAAGATGATCTCCGCCCCGTATGCGCGCAGAAGATCGATGCGCTCCCTCGTCACCCCGGCCGGCATCACGACCTTGAGTTTGTAGCCGCGGGCGCGTGAGATCATCGCCAGTGATACCCCGGTATTGCCGGAGGTCGGCTCTATTATCGTGTCGCCGGGCTTCAAGAGACCGTCGCGCTCGGCGGCCTCGATCATGTATTTTGCGACGCGGTCTTTTACCGAGCCCGAGGGGTTTGATCCCTCAAGTTTGGCGTAGATTCGAACACCCTCAACCGGGCTGAGGATGGAGACATCCACCAGCGGGGTATCGCCGATAGCGTCCACGATGTCCCGCTTTAGCATGTCCGGGACTGGTTTGACTTTCAGAGTCACGCGCGCATCCGCTCCCTAAAAAGCGCCGGAAAGCTATGTCATGGCCGAGGTGGAATCACCACCCCGGCCTGACAATTCTGGGCTGAATCAGTCTGCGGTTACCGGCTCTTCAACGGGTTCTGCTGCCGGGATGCTGACCCCGCAGAAAGCGTCATAGTCGATGAGTTCGGTAACGGTCGGGTTGTCGCCGCAAAGCGGGCAGTCGACATTCCGGCGGACCTTGAGAACGCGGAAATCCATCGCCAGCGCGTCGATGATGAGCAGCCGTCCCGCCAGCGGCTCGCCGATGCCCAGAAGGACCTTGATCACCTCTGTCGCCTGGATGGTGCCTATCATCCCGGGCAGTGCGCCCAGCACTCCGGCCTCAGCGCAACTCGGCACCTCACCCGGGGGAGGCGGCTCCGGGAATATGCAGCGGTAGCAGCCCTTCCCGGGGATGTAGGTGCTGGCCTGGCCGTCAAACAACAGGATGCTGCCATCCACCAGCGGCTTGCCCGCGAGATAGGAGGCATCGTTGACG
>JADFRU010000029.1:0-9833 GCA_022561115.1 Chloroflexota bacterium
AAGTGTTGTCACTGCGTCTGAAACCCCGGAGGCTGCAACGCCGGTCGCGCCAGCCGAAAGTGTTGTCGCTGCCTCTGAAACCCCGGAGGCTGCAACGCCGGTTGCGCCGGCCGAAAGCGCTGCCGTAGCGTCCGAAACCCCGGAAGCGGTGGCCCCGGTTGAGCCGGCGGCCGAAAGCGTCGTCGCGGTGGCGGACAGTCCAGAGACTGCGTCCACTGATGCAGCGGCCGAGAGCGTCGTCGCTGTGGCCGACAGCCCGGAGACTCCGTCGGTTGACGAGTCCAGCCTTACCATGGCGGACCTGCTTGACCAGTACATGCCATCGCGTTCACTGCGGCGCGGGGACATCATTGACGGCCGGGTCATGCGTCGCGACCATGAGGGCTTGCTCGTCAACATCGGACACAAGTCTGAGGGGGTTGTGCTCTCGAAAGAGATGCGGACCCTGAGCGACGAAGATATTGCGGCCCTGGCGGTGGGTGATGAGGTTATTGCTTACGTCCTGAACCCGGAGGGTCATGACGGATCAGCCGTTCTCTCCATAGACAGAGCACGGGGTGAGCAAGGCTGGCGCGTGCTTGAGAAGGCGATGGAAGTTGAGGAGACGGTGACCGGGAAGATCGTCGGCTCCAACCGCGGCGGCGCCGTGGTGGAGTCCGAGGGTGTGCAGGGCTTCATCCCCCTGTCCCAGCTGGTTGGCAAGGCCCGCGAGCTATATGTGCCGGGCGGCGAGGAACCCAAGGAAGGGTTCATCGGGATGGACATTGAGTTCAAGGTCATTGAGCTCAACCGCCGTCGCAACCGTGCGATCTTCTCCGAGCGTTCCGCGCTCCAGGCGTGGAAGCTAGCCCAGAAGAAGCGTCTTGTGCAGGAGCTGAACGAAGGCGACGTGGTGAAGGGCCGGGTGACCGGTATTTCGTCCTTCGGCGCATTCGTGGACCTCGGTGGCGCTGACGGCCTGATTCACATCTCAGAGTTGTCCTGGGAGCCGGTTAAGACACCGGAAGATGTGGTGTCGATCGGCGACGAGCTGGACGTGCATGTCCTGCGCGTCGACAGGGATAACCTCAAGATTGCGCTGAGCCTGCGCCGTCTTGGCCCGGAGCCATGGGAGACGATCGAGGAGAAGTACTCGGTCGGCCAGATCGTGACCGGTACGGTTACCAAGCTGGCGAACTTCGGCGCGTTCGCCCGGATTGAGGGCGGCATCGAGGGACTGATCCACATCTCAGAGCTAAGCCCGCAGATGATCAAGCACCCGCGGGAGATCGTCACGGAAGGTGACGTACTTGAACTCAGGATCCTGCGTATCGAGCCAGAACGGCGTCGGCTTGGGCTAAGCCTGAAGCAGACCCGGGACGATGCGTACGACCCGATTAGCGACCGTGGCACGGAATCCTCGGCGCCGCGATCGACCGGGATTTTCGACGCACAGTCGTTGTCAGAGATCGCCCAGGTTTTCTCCGATAACGAATAGACAGATCGACCTAATACCAGGAAGGGCAATTTATGCCAGGTAGGTTCGAGAAGTTCTCGGAACGCGCGAGACGGGTTTTGTCCCTGGCCCAGGAAGAAGCACAGCGCTTCAACCACAACTACATAGGGACAGAACACATCTTGCTGGGGCTTGTGCGCGAGACCGAAGGGTCAGCCGCAAAGGTCCTTTCCAGCCTGAACGTTGAGCTGACAAAGGTACGTTCCGCGGTCGAGTTCATTATCGGCCGCGGCGAAAGGCCTTCGTCCAGTGAAATCGGACTTACCCCGCGCGCCAAAAAGGTTATCGAGCTGGCGGTGGACGAGGCGCGTCGCCTCAACCACCACTACATCGGCACCAACCACCTGCTGATCGGCCTGATGCGGGAGGGCGAGGGCGTCGCAGCAGGCGTCCTTGAAAGCCTTGGCGTGTCGCTTGACAAGGTCCGCGCTGAGACAGCCCGGATCCCGGACCAGAACGCGCAACAGGGCCAGCCGGGTAGCCAGGGGAAGCCCAGCACCCGCACGCCTACTCTCGATGAACTGGGAGTGGACCTGACGGAATGGGCGCGACAGGGCAAGCTTGACCCGGTTGTTGGACGGGATGAAGAGGTGCAGCGGGTCGTTCAGATCCTGAGCCGGCGCACGAAGAACAACCCCGTGTTGATCGGTGAGCCCGGCGTGGGCAAAACGGCGATCGTCGAGAAGCTGGCCCAGATGGTTGAGGCCGGCGATGTGCCGCCAACGCTCGCTGGCAAGCGGGTTGTGACGCTGGACATGGCCTCTCTTGTTGCGGGGACAAAGTACCGCGGCGAGTTTGAGGAACGCCTGAAAAAGGTTATTAACGAGCTCCGGCAGGCCGGGAACTGCGTGCTTTTCATCGACGAGATGCACACGATGGTGGGCGCCGGTGCGGCCGAGGGCGCTGTAGACGCCGCAAATATCCTCAAACCGGCGCTGGCGCGCGGCGAGGTCCAGGCGATCGGGGCGACCACGCTCGACGATTACCGGAAGTACGTTGAACGCGACCCTGCACTGGAGCGACGCTTCCAGCCGGTGACGGTTGAACCGCCGGACATGGAAGACACTATCAACATCCTGCGCGGCATCAAGAGCAAGTACGAGGAACACCACGGCCTTGCCATCACCGACGAGGCGATCCGCGCCGCGGCGTCGCTCGCGCTCAGGTACATCCCGGACCGGCACATGCCGGACAAGGCGATTGACCTGATCGACGAAGCGGCTTCCCGCGTTCGCATCAAGAACAGCGTCCAGCCGAAGGAGCTCAAAGAGGCTTCCAAGAAGTTGGAAGCGGTTCGTTCAGACAAGAACGAGGCGATCTCAGGCCAGCACTATGAGCGTGCGGCGGAGCTTCGCGACTCTGAGATGAAACTCTCGACCCAGGTCGAGAAGCTCCAGTCCGCCTGGGACGCCGAGAAGCCGAATGCGACCGAGGTCACTGACGAGGACATCGCTGAAGTTGTGAGCATGTGGACACACATCCCGGTTACACGACTGGGTGTCGAGGAGACGGAACGGCTCATCCACATGGAAGATGCGCTTCACGAGCATGTTATAGGTCAGGACGATGCGATCACACTGGTCTCAAAGGCGGTGCGGCGCGCCCGCGCCGGTATCAAGGACCCATCGCGCCCGATAGGGGCGTTCATGTTCCTCGGCCCGACGGGTGTCGGGAAGACTCACCTGGTGAAACAGCTCGCCGAATTCATGTTTGGCAGCGAAGACGCCATGGTGCGGCTGGACATGTCAGAGTTCATGGAACGTCACACCGTCGCCCGGCTTGTGGGCGCGCCTCCCGGTTATATCGGGTTCGATGAAGGCGGCCAACTGACCGAAGCGGTGCGCCGGAAGTCTTACTCGGTGATCCTGCTCGACGAGATCGAGAAGGCCCACCCGGATGTGTTCAACATCCTGTTGCAGATATTCGAGGACGGTCACCTGACCGACTCGAAGGGCCGGAAAGTGGACTTCCGAAACACGATCATCATCATGACCAGCAACCTCGGTTCTGACCTGATCAGCCGCGACATGTCGCTCGGCTTCGGCCGGGTGAGTGAACTGGATGAATCCAAGTCTGAAGAGCGTTACAAACGGATGTCCGACAAGATCATGGACGAGGTAAAGCGGTTCTTCCGCCCCGAGTTCCTGAACCGGCTGGATGGCACGGTGGTGTTCCACTCGCTGAGCAAGCAGCACATCGTTGAGATCGTCGACCTGATGCTGGAATCGGTTAGAACCCAGTTGCTCGAAAAGGGCATGGTGCTCCAGGTAACTGACGGCGCCCAGGAGTGGCTCGCTGAGAAGGGTTACGACCCAACCTTTGGCGCGCGACCGTTACGACGCCTCATCCAGGACAAGATTGAGGACCCGCTGTCTGACGAACTACTTAACGGCACATTCAAGGACGGGGACGTGGTCGAACTGGATATCAACAAGGACGGTGACGTCACGATTACGACGCCGCGATCCGAGGACGCCTCTTCTCCGGAAGAAGCGGTCACGGCAGAAGCCGAGTAAGCGTTTCCCAGATTCCCATCTGCGCTGATGGGCGAGGGCAACTTAAAGGGGGAGCCGGACGGCTCCCTCTTTTCGCGCCAGAGCAAGAAGCCTGGAACTGCGGTCCTGAGTACCGGGTCGCTCCGCGTCCGGCTGTTGATTCTGTTCTCGGCGCCCGGCCCCTTTGTATTTTTCGGGCTATATTGCCCTGCCCTGCCCGTTCGAGTCGCGTCGGCGGGGCAGTAAATACAAGAGCCATGAGTAGACGAGCCGCCGGAGCGAACCATGTCCACGAGCCTGACTATCGGGGATTTCAAGATCATGACCGTCCAGGACCACCAGGGAATGGACCGGGATCCGTCCGAGATCTACCCGGCTGTCCCCGCTACGGCATGGGATCCGTATCGCGACTTCGCGCTCGACGCTGACGGCTTTTACCGGTCGCAATGGCGAGGGCACCTGATACAGCCTTCCGGCGGCGGGCCGGCCCTGCTCGTGGATACCGGGATGGGCCCGGGACCGCACGACCACACCGGAAAGCCCGGCGAGCTGCTTGATAGCCTGTCCGCGCTGGGGGTAAAACCGGAAGACATCGGAACCGTGGTTATCACGCACACCCACGGCGATCACATCGGGTGGAACGTCTCGTACGACAACGGGACGCCCCGGGCTACGTTCCCGAACGCCCGGTACATCGTCGCCCGTGCCGACTGGGAGCATTACTCCCGTCCGGAAAACTCTAACGAGGCGTTCGATCACTCCATCAAACCGCTGGAAGGGCTTGGTGTTCTGGACCTGGTGGAAGGTGTCCACGAGATCACTCCCGGTGTTTCCACGCTGCCTACGAACGGCCATACGCCGGGTCACCAGTGCGTTCTCATCGAGTCCGGCGGACAGACCGGCGTTGTGACCGGCGATCTGTTTCATAACGTGGCGCAGATATCGGAGCAAGACTGGTGCCCGATTTTTGACTGGGACACGGCGATCTCAACCCGGTCCCGCCGTGAGCTCCTCGGCCGGGCGGAACGCGAGGACTGGACGGTATTCTCCGGCCACCTCGGGATAGACAAAAGCATCGGCAAGGTGGTGCGCTCGGGGGGCAAGCCTTCCTGGCAACCGGTTTGATCCAACGCGCCGGCGGCGTGTGACGTGCGGTTATTGCCGTGGCGGGTGGTAAAACGGATACTCCTCGGGACGTGTACCGAAACAAGCACAGCAGGGGCCAGACCGGATTGCCGCGAACCGACACCAGGACCGTGTACATCTGCGCTGAGTGCGAGGCGCGTTATCCCAAGTGGGAAGGCCGTTGTTCCCGCTGCGGCGCGTGGAACGCGTTGAACGAGACCTCGGAGCCCCGGAAGAAATCGGTGGCGAACGGAATCAAGGCCCGCAGTTACGACGCGTTCTCCCATGTCGAGACGGTGGAGCTGTCCCGGGTTGAGGTCAGCACCTCGAACCGGCTCCGCACAGGCATCGATGAATTTGATCGCGTTCTCGGCGGCGGCGCCGTTGCTGGCTCGGTGCTGCTGCTCTCGGGCGAGCCGGGAGTCGGTAAGTCGACACTCCTGCTCCAGACCGCAGCGTCCGTTGCGGCACGGCACGGCGTGGTGTTGTACGTCTCGGGAGAAGAGTCCCCTGAACAGGTGAGGATGCGCGCCGGGAGGCTCGGCGTGTCCGGTGAGCGCATATTCCTGTTGAACACGGATGACGTGGACGCCATCATCGCCCGGATCGGCGAGATGAGACCGGTCCTCGTAATTGTGGATTCGATCCAGACCGTAACCGCGTCCGACATCCCCGGCGTGGCGGGAAGCGTTACACAGGTTCGCGAGTGCGCCCGGAGGCTGACCACCAGCGCGAAATCGTCGGGAATCCCGGTGATCCTGGCCGGGCACGTGACAAAGGACGGCTCAATAGCCGGCCCGCGGATCCTGGAACATACGGTAGACGTTGTGTTGCAGTTGTCCGGCGACGATGCCGGGAGTCTGCGAATCCTTCACGGCACCAAGAACAGGTACGGGCACACGAACGAGGTCGGTGTGTTTGAGATGGGAGCGAAGGGGTTGACCGAGGTGACCGACCCTTCAAAGTCCCTGTTAACCGACCGCTCCCTGCGTCCCAATCCCGCTCCCGGCACGGCGGTAGCGGCGGTGATCGAGGGAACGCGTCCGCTTATCGTGGAGGTGCAGGCGCTGACGGCGCCCGCGAGTGGACAGGCGGCGAGGCGTGTTGCGACCGGGGTTGATCTGGCCCGCATGAACCAGGTCGTGGCGGTGCTTGCACGGCGTGTCGGGTTGCCGCTGGCGTCCCAGGACGTGATCGTGAGCGTGACGGGCGGGATGAGGCTAACCGAGCCGGCCGCCGATCTCCCGATCGCACTGGCGATCGCGTCCAGCCTGCTTGATGTGGCGGTCGATCCCGGGCTGGCGGCGGCCGGAGAGATCGGTCTATCCGGAGAGCTGCGTGCTGTGCCACAGGCGGCCCGGCGGCGGTCTGAAGCCGGGCGTCTCGGGTTCAACGACTGCCTGTTGCCTTCCAGCCACACGGCAGGCCAATCCGCAAACCGTTCTGCCGGTGATTCAAAAAAGGACGAACCCGGCTCCAGGGTCGCGACTCTTGCTGAAGCGATACGGATGGCGCTGCCGCGGCATCGTGACGGGGTACACTAGCTTCAATCAAGCGATGCCGGCGATCAGGACATGCCGGACAAGCTGTTTGAAGTGGAACCCCGATGCAGACGACGACGACGTCCGGGGTTGTTTCGGGGTTCTGAGGAGCGACCGATGACGAGCACACGGGCAAGTTCTCCCGCAGAGCTGCCGCTGGCCGAAAAGAGCGAGCGGCTGAACGAGATCCTGCGCGGTTACGGATCACTGATCGTTGCCTACTCGGGCGGGGTGGACAGCGCCTTCCTTGCTGCAGTGGCGCACAACACCCTCGGCGATCGCACCATCGCCATCACGGCGCACTCGCCGAGCCTTGCAGAGGATGAGTTGACCGAGGCCGTCGAGCTTGCAAAGGCGCACGGCTGGAACCATCGGGTGATCGTGACCGACGAGATGAACGACCCGCGTTACACGGTTAACGACACGCAACGCTGTTTCTTCTGCAAGACCGAGTTGTACACCCATCTGATAGAAATCGCCCGTTCCGAGGGATGGCAAGAGGTCGCCAACGGCACGAATTCGGACGATCTCGGCGATTTCCGGCCCGGGTTGGACGCGGCGCGTGACTTCACAGTTCGCAGCCCGCTGGTCGAGGCCGGCCTCACCAAGGCCGAGATCCGGACGCTTTCGCAGGAGATGAACCTGCCGACGTGGGACAAGCCTGCGCAGGCATGCCTGGCTTCAAGAATCCCGTACGGCACGATGGTCACCGTGGAAGCGTTGACCCAGATTGCGAAGGCCGAACGCGGGTTACGGGAGGCCGGGTTCCGGCAGTTGCGGGTACGCCACCACGGCGACGTGGCGCGTATCGAGGTTCCGCTGGAAGACCTGAAATCGCTGATCGACGATGAGACCCGCCAGATTATCGTGAAGAAAATCCGCGAGGCGGGGTACCTGTACGTGACGATGGACCTTGCCGGGTTCCGCTCGGGCAGCATGAACGAGGCGATCGGCAAGACGGTGGCGCCTGCGACAAGCGGCGGCGCTTCATAACTCAGCACACGGCTCACCACTTTTGATAGCCCGATGAAAACCGCCTACATCGACATGATTGGCGGCGTCTCCGGTGACATGCTGCTGGGCGCGCTGGTGGATGCAGGGCTTCCGATTGATGAACTGCAGGCCGAGCTTTCCGGGATGGACGTGCGCGGTTACACGCTGCGAGCCGAGCGCGTTTCGCGTGGCGCTCTTAACTGCACGCTGGTACACGTGGACCTGGACGATGAAGGTTTGCGGAGACGCGGGTGGGACGAGCTTTCCGGAACAATCGAGTCAAGCCGGCTGCCGGACGAGGTACGATCAAAGGCGATCGAGGTGCTGGACCGTCTGACCGCAGCAGAGTCCGTGGTACACGGCGTGGATCGCCATCACCTGACGCCGCATGAGCTGGGCACGGTGGACACCCTTGTAGATATCGTCGGCGTGATCGCAGGGTTCCGGTTGCTTGGCGTGGAGCATATCGCGGCGGGGCCGTTTCCCGCGGGCACCGGGTTTGTGATGAGCGACCACGGACGCATCCCCGGTATCGCCCCGGCTACCGCACAGATCTACGCCGCCGCCGGTGCGCCGGTCCGGTCCGCAAGCGAATGGGGTCCGAAGGGCGAGACGGTGACGCCGTCCGGCGCAGCGCTCGTTACCTCGATCGCCAGCTTCAAGCCGATCGATATCCGGGTCAACCAGATCAGTTACGGCGCCGGCTCCCGCAATCCAGAGGACTACCCGAACGCGGTCGGGTTGTGGCTCGGCGAGATGCCGGCAACTTCAGCGCTCAGATCACCGGACGCCGGACTGTCTCTGCTGGAGACCAATATCGACGATATGGGCGGAGAACTTTTTGGCTACGTGCAGGAACGGCTCCTTGAGGCCGGAGCACTGGACGTCTGGATGACGCCCATCCAGATGAAGAAGAACCGCCCCGCCGTGTTGCTCTCAGCCCTGGTGAAAGAGGGCGACGCCGACAGCGCGGCCAACGTGATCCTTCGCGAGACGTCAACACTGGGCGTGCGGCGGCGCTCGGTTGAGCGTTATACAGCGGACCGCGAGATCGTGGAGGTGGACACCACGCTCGGGATGGCGCGGGTGAAGATAAAGCGCGTCGATGGCGAGGTGGCCGGTGTGGCGCCGGAATACGAAGATTGCCGGACCCTTGCGCTGAAGCACGGACTGACACTTGCGGAGGTCATGCGCCGCGTCGCTGACGAGGCGAGAGCCGGACTCCAAGACTAGTCCCATCCGGGGCAGGCAGGTTTCCGGCGCTGTGTCAGGTCACGCTGCAAAGCAGATCGGGGCGGGCCCCGGCCACCGTCCCCGGTAGCTCTCCTGGCCTTGCTCAACCGGGAGTTCGCTCCTACAGGTTCACTGTGGGGATGCAAATTGCTTGACCCTTGATCGTACGGCTGACTACCATCAGTACGGGCGGTAACGGCGCTACGGGTTGTGAAGGCACGGAGGAGCCGGCATCAAGGTGGTTTGCCTTCTGTCTGAACAGCGCCGGAATTAGTCCGGAAACTTGCCCCAGTGGCGCAGTGGCAGCGCAGCCGATTTGTAATCGGCAGGTCGGTGGGTTCGAATCCCCCCTGGGGCTCCAATTACAATGAATCGGAGCAATCAGAATCCGGCGAACGCACACGCGTTACGAAATACGTCTTTCCGATGCCTGCACCGCGGTGTTAATGTTAGAATTGCCGTTTGGCGCAGGGGTGGGAGAGTGGTTAAATCCAGCAGACTGTAAATCTGCCGCTGTAACGGCTACGTAGGTTCGAATCCTACCCCCTGCACCAGTTTGAGAGCGCATTCCGTACCTCGTTGAGAGGCCCACATAGCTCAGCGGTAGAGCGCGTTCTTGGTAAGAACGAGGTCACCAGTTCAATCCTGGTTGTGGGCTCCAGCTCTCCTCGTTAAGACACCAGATAGCAGATCCGTCAATTGATGGCCCGGAGGCACCTGAGTTAAATGGCCAAGGAAGTATTTGACCGCAGCAAGCCGCACGTAAACGTTGGCACCATCGGCCACGTAGACCACGGCAAGACCACATTGACCGCCGCCATCACGAGCGTTCTGTCAACACGGAACGACAAGGTGAAGGCGATGGCGTTCGATCAGATCGACAACGCACCCGAGGAGCGGGAGCGTGGTGTGACGATCGCCATAACGCATGTGGACTACGTGACGGAAACC
>JADFRU010000030.1:0-9786 GCA_022561115.1 Chloroflexota bacterium
CTGTGCCCAGGCGGGGATGATCTCGATCATCAACTCCACACCCATCTCAAATAGCCGATCGGTCAGATCACCTGCGGTATCCGTCCCGGTAATCGGAACCGGCGCCGATTGTGCGATCACCGGCCCGGTGTCCATGCCCGCGTCGAGAAGCATCACCGACACACCGGTCTCCGTCACCCCGTCCTTGATAGCCGTCACGACGGGGCTCGGGCCCCTGTACCGGGGGAGCAACGATGGGTGGACATTCAGGACCCCGCGCGGCGGCAGGTCGAGGATGGCGGGCGGCAGGATACGGCCATAAGCCAGGACGATGAACATGTTGGCGTCAATGGCGGCGAGGTCTTTCGGGATTTTGTCGCCGCGCAGGCTTCCCGGGGTGCGGACTGGAAGCCCGAGCTCCAACGCCGCTTGTTTAACAGGCGTCGGCCTGGCTCCACGTGATCTCCCGGTGACGCGGTCCGGCCGCGTGTATACAGCGGCAACATCATGCCCGGCGCGTACAAGCGCGCGAAGGGCTTTCGCGGCCGGACCGGGCGTCCCGAAAAAGACTATCCGCGTCATCGCGCGGACCTCCGGAACGGCCGCGTTTGACGCCGTCCACAAACATTGAATCCGCCCGGGGGTTGACGCGGGGGAGTGATAGGCGTTAGTACACGGTACCGGATCATTTCCCAACCTGTAGACGGCAATGTGACACAAGTTCAACGATCATAATTTTCCCCGCCTACCGGCCCAAAAATGAGCCTGTGTGGGGGTTGTGTTTCCCGGGGTACATGATAACGTCACTGCCGCTTCGGGATGGTGCGCAGGTGCAGCGCGGACCGACTCCGCGAGCACCCGGCGGACCCGGCAACAGGCACCAAACGCCTCTAAACATCCGCCTCTCTGATCTCGCCAGAGGACGCCATTCTGACCACGCAAGCGCCATCTCAAATATGGGCCGCCACTCTCGGCCGATTACAGCTAGAAGTGCCCAGGCCAAATTTTGAGACCTGGCTAAAGGGCACCCAGGCGTTGCGTTTCGATGATGGATGTCTGGTCATCGGGACCGAAAGCCCGTTCGCCGCCGCGATGCTGGAAGAACGCCTCGCCACCACGATCTCCCGCGCGGTCGAGCGAATCGCCGGCCGGCCGGTAACGGTGCGCTTTGAGGTTATCGCAGACGCCGACGGACATGTCGCTGACGCCGCGAAGGCCGCTCCCGCTCCGGAACGCGGCGGCGCACCGGAAGCACGACGCAGCGCAAGTGACGGACCTTTCGGCTCGCTCCCGCTCAACCCGCGCTTCACGTTCGACAAATTTGTCGTAGGACCGTCAAACGAGCTCGCCCATGCGGCGGCCACCCGGGTCGCCGCCACACCCGGACAGGTGTACAACCCCCTGTACCTGTATGCGCAGGTGGGGCTGGGCAAAACACACCTGCTCCAGGCCATCGGCAACGAGTTGAACGCACGCGGCATGCACGTGATCTATGTCAGCAGTGAACGGTTCACAAACGACTACATCCGCGCCATCCAGGACGGCACGACCGAACAGTTCCGGGCGTTCTATCGGGGTACCGACGCACTCCTTGTAGATGACATCCAGTTCATCGCCGGCAAGTCACAGACCCAGGAAGGCTTCTTCCACACATTTAACGAGCTCCACATGGCCGGCCGGCAGATCGTGGTAACCGGTGACGAGCCGGCACGACAGTCCCTCCTGGAAGAGCGCATCCAGTCCAGGCTCGAAGGCGGTCTGGTTGTGGACATCCAGGCCCCGGACTACGAGACGCGCACTGCCATCTTGCGAGAGAAGGCAAAGGGCATGCAGGCGAAAATGTCTGAAGATGTGATTGATGTCGTCGCTTCCCGGCCATTCTCAAATGTCAGAGAGTTGGAGGGATCATTAAACCGGATAGTGGCGTATGGCCAGATGACGGGCGCGCCCGTAACGGTTGATGTCGCCCGTCGAGTGCTTGGAGATCTCCACGCGACCCGGCGCGAGGAGCCGACGACGCCGTCAGCCGTTATAGCTGCCGTATCGGAGCACTTCGGAACAGATGCCGAAGCTCTGAAGGGAACCCGGAGAACGAAAGACGTCTCCCTGGCCCGGCATGTCGCCATGTACCTGCTGCGTGAGACCAGTTCATTAAGCTCACCACAGGTAGGCCTGGCCCTCGGCGGCCGCGATCATTCCACGGTTCTCTACGCGCAACGGAAAATAGAGAATCTTCTGGACACTGATCCGGAGATGAGAAACGTCATCACGACGATTCGCCAGAAGCTAGTCAATCGACCGGGCTAAGCGGCTTTCTCACGCCCAGAATTCGGGTTTACAACACCACAAAGGGCGTTCAGGTCCACGTCTTCCACATTCAGACGGAATCCACGTTTTCATCGCAAGCCTGTGGATAAGCCTGCTGATTCCTGTGGATAACTGTACCCTCTTGTGAACAACTTCTCGGGCCAACATCACGCCTGCCAGACAATCCCCCGACATCTCGAAGGTTTTGACACCCTATCCACATGATCTCCTCAGCGCAGGCGCCTGATCCGTTCGTACATCCGTCATATTTCCGGAATATCCACCGGCTTATTGATATTAGTAGAGCGACCAGAACCTTATTGAATATGGTGTCTGTGTATTGATTGATTCCACACTCATTCATATTGATGGTGGAGATGGGGGGAGCGGGATTGTTTCGTTTCGCCGGGAGAAGTTCGCGCCCAAGGGCGGTCCTGACGGCGGCGACGGTGGTGATGGCGGCGATGTCTTTCTTGTTGTGGACGGCTCCCTCAACACGCTTCAGAAATTTCAATACGGACAGGTGTTCCGGGCAGGCGCTGGCGGCGATGGGGCGAGTAAGAAGAGGCACGGGGCTAGCGCGGACGATCTGATCATCCCCATGCCGGTCGGTACCGAGGTGTGGGAGGTAGCGTCGGAAGAGGGAGAGGAAGACCGTCTTATCGCCGACTTGTCAAAGGACGGTGACATGGTGATCGCGGCCAGGGGGGGACGTGGAGGTCAGGGCAACGTTCGGTATGTGTCGCCTCAGAATCAGGAACCTCTTCTTGCAGAGGCCGGTGGGACAGGGGTGCACCGTGACCTGAGGTTGGAACTGAAGTTGCTGGCAGACGTTGGGATCATCGGGATGCCTAACGCGGGCAAATCGAGTCTCTTAACGGCGCTTACCGGCGCGCACCCTAAAGTCGCTGAGTATCCGTTCACGACACTTGAACCCGCACTTGGAGTGCTGTCGCGCCGATTGGAAGCAATCGTTCTCGTAGAGATTCCGGGCCTGATCGAGGGCGCTGCGCAAGGCGTTGGTCTCGGGCATGATTTCCTGAGGCATATCGAACGAACCCGGTTGCTCATACATCTGGTGGATGGAGCGGAAGAAGACACCCAGGCTCGGATGAAGCTGATAAACACTGAGTTAATGGCTTTTGACTCGAAACTGGCCGAGACACCGCAGATAGCGGTCGTGAACAAGTCAGACCTGCCCGCTGTCTCAGAGGCGTTCGAGGAGATGAAACAGGAGCTGGAAAAGAACGTTTCGACAGGCCAGGCGTTCTGTGTGTCAGCGGCTACGTATGACGGGTTGGACGCCCTTGCAGACGTGCTCTTTCAACAGCTCGCTATCGTGAAGGCGGATGAGGACGCCAAAGGAGAGTCAGAACGTGAGGAGGGCCAGGTGCAGATACTGAGGCCAGGAGCGAGGGCAAGCAGGCCCCTGGCGGCCCGTGAAGGTGAAGGGTTCAGGGTGTTGCACGACCGGGCGGTTCGTGTGGCAAACGCGAGCGATCTTCAGCTTTATGAGGTGCAGGTTCAGCTACATCAATTGCTGGGGCGGCTTGGCGTTGTACAGGCTCTTGTGGACCTTGGCGTGAAGACGGGCGATACAGTGCATATCGGCGAGGCCGAGCTCGAGTGGAGCTAACAGGGGCCAACAGTTCCAGAGTTGGACGTATAAAAAGTCGCATAGGCGTCCTTGGCGGCACCTTTGATCCTGTCCACAACGGGCACCTTGCGGTCGCCTCCGCGGTGTTCAACGTACTCGAGTTGACCAGGGTGCTTTTCGTCCCGGCGGCAAGACCCTGGATCAAAGAATCTGGAACCGGGCGAGATGTGAGCCCCATCGAGCACCGGGTAGCGATGGTCAAGCTTGCGATAGAAGGCCGGGAAGGTTTTGAGCTATCGAGGGTTGATGCCGATCGTCCGGGGTTGTCGTACAGCGTGGATACCATAAGCGACCTCAGGACAGAGTACGGACATGCCGCAGAGCTGCTGCTGATACTCGGCGCGGACGCCCTCGAAGAGCTTCCTCGCTGGCGGGAGCCGGAACGGCTCAGGGAGATGTGCACGCTCGTGTGCGTCGGACGTCCGGGGGCAGTCCGGCCCGAAGACCTGCCTCCTGATCATCCCGGACACGGGGCGCAGTTTGTGTCCGGTCCTATGCTGGCTGTGAGCGCCACCGAGATACGCGCATGTGTATCGGACGGGCTGTCGATCGATGGGTTGGTCCCGGCGCCTGTAGCGGCGTATGTCGAGCGGCACGGGCTGTACGGACCCGTAAACGGGCCCGATCATTCGCGGGATGGTTCGCGAGTTGAATCGGAGGAACGATAGTGACCGATCTCAGGTCGCTCGCGACGAGAATCCTGGAACGGGCGCGTGAGCTTGACGCGCTCAGGTTCGGAGACTTCACCCTGACCTCGGGCGCAAAGAGCAACTACTACTTTGACGGCCGCGTCCTCACGCTGGACCCGGAAGGCGCTGACCTGGTGTCCGAGGCGTTCCTGGCGATGGCGATTGAGGCCGGCGCGACCGGTGTCGGCGGTCCGACCGTAGCCGCGGTGCCGATCGCCGGCGCTCTGGCGTTGCGAAGCAGGCAGGCCGGTTCCCCGATGGACGGATTCTTTGTACGAGACGAGGCCAAGGCGCACGGCGCACGGAAACAGGTGGAGGGGGCCGTAAAACCCGGCACCCGGGTTGTCGTTTTCGACGATACGGTTTCCACCGGGGGGAGCCTGCTACGCGCGATGGACGCGATACAGGCCTTTGGTTGCGAGGTGAAAGCGGTGCTGTGCGTGCTGGACCGCCACCAGGGCGGGAGTGACGAGGTCCGTAGACGCGGGGTGCCGTTCCGCGCCCTTTTAGAGGCGGACGCGGACGGCAACGTCACGGTATCTGACGCCCTCTAGCGGTCTCCGGCGTGACGGGTTCTCGAACCGTTTGCTCGAACCGTTTGGAGGAATAACCTTTCGGGATCCTCAGGCGCTGAACTGTCAGCCGGACCGGCTAAATATCCAGGTTCCTGACCTCGAGCGCGTGGGTACGGATGAAGTCCCTGCGCGGCGCAACATCGTCGCCCATCAGAGTCCTGAACAGTTCGTCTGCCTGGATCTGATCGTCCGTCGTTACCCGCAGCATTACCCGCTCGGCGGGGTCCATCGTGGTCTCCCAGAGCTGATCGGCGTTCATCTCGCCCAGGCCCTTGTAACGCTGAATTGACACGTTGCCCCGGTCAGCGTTTTCCTCAAGCGTGGTCACGAGGTCGCTCCAGAGCACGTCCCGGGCGATCTCGTCCTCCTCCCGGGCGATGCCGTACGGTGAGTTTTCCACGATCTTCTGCACCTTCGGGTAAAGGCGCCGGGCCGTGTTCATCACCGGGTGCTCGTAGATCGCCCGCGTAAGTGTGTAGCCATCGATATCGAACGTGATATCCGGAGCCGGTGGGGGCGTCTCGATCGGCTCGGCCGTGATATCGACCCCGGATTCTGAGTCCGGCCCGGTTCCATCGGTCGAGGCGTCGTCTGCAAACATCGTTGGCTGCACGGGATCTGGCGCCGGAGGCCGGAAGTCCAGGTGTTGCAGGTCTGGATCACGGAGCAGCCGCAACGTAACGGCCTCCGAGACACCCAGGGTGCGTAAAGCGGCGACGGCGTCACCGAAGTCGCGTACCGGTGACAGGATGCCGCCCAGGGGGCCGCCCCGGAACGATACCTGGTCATCGGTCTGTGAAGTGACAGACAACTTTGAGTACACACGCGACGCGAGCCACTTGTCGAGCTCATCGTCCGAGAACAACCAGGAAGCCGACCGGCCGCGCGAGGCTCTGTAGAGAGGCGCCTGCGCTATGTAGAGGTAGCCACTGGTGATGAGCTCCGGGAGGTTGCGGAAGAAGAAGGTCAACAGCAGCGTGCGGATGTGCGCTCCGTCCACGTCGGCGTCGGTCATGATGACCACCCGGTGATAGCGCAGCTTGGACTGGTTGTAATCCTCTCCGATACCGCAACCGAGCGCTGTGATCAACATACGAATCGTTTCGCTCTCGATCATCCGCTCAAACCGCGCCTTCTCCACGTTGAGGATCTTGCCTCTCAACGGAAGGACGGCCTGGAACCACCGGTCCCGGCCCTGCTTCGCTGAACCGCCGGCAGACGGACCTTCGACGATGTAGAGCTCGCTCTTGGCCGGGTCCTTTTCACTGCAGTCTGCGAGTGTTCCCGGGAGTGAGCCGCCGTCCATAGCGTTCTTGCGGAGGACGAGGTCGCGCGCCTTCTTGGCCGCCTCGCGAGCGCGTGCCGCGGTGGTGGCTTTTTCGAGGATCTTCTGGGCGTCGATCGGGTTGTCTTCAAGGAACTCGGCCAGGCGGCGCCCTACGACGGTCTCCACCGCGCCCTTGACCTCCGGGTTGCCGAGCCGGCCCTTGGTCTGGCCCTCAAACTGGGGGTCCGTCAGCTTCACGCTGATGACGCTGAGCATCCCCTCACGAACGTCCTCGCCGGAGAGGTTCGGCGCGTCATCCTTGAGCAGCTTGCTCTTGCGGCCGTAGTCGTTCAGGACGCGGGTCAGCGCGGACCGGAAGCCGGTGACGTGGCTGCCGCCGTCTATCGTGTTGATGCAGTTCGCGAACGACAGGCAGTTCTCGTTGAAGGACTCGTTGTACTGGAACGCCACCTCGACCTGCGTTCCGTCGACATCCTCCTTTGTGTAAACGATCTTGTCATGGATGGCGCCGCGCTTGCGGTTCATCGTCCGCACGAAGCTTTCCACGCCGCCGTCAAAGAGGTAGGACACTTCGTTGTGCGGCCAGAGCTCGTCGTGGAAGTCGGACCGGAAACGGATGCCCAGCCCCTGGTTCAGGTAGGCCATCTCCCGGAAACGGTTTGAGATGGCGTCGTAGTCGTACGCGAGTTCGTCGAACACGTCCATGTCCGGCATCCAGGTCACCAGGGTGCCGGTGCCGGGCGGATCGGTCTCAAGCTGCGGGCGTGAAACCAACTCCGTCTGTGGGTCACCGCGCGAGTACTCCTGACGGAATACTTTGCCCTCCCTGCGCACCTCCACGATGGTGGAAATCGACAGGGCGTTCACCACGGACGCCCCGACGCCGTGAAGGCCGCCGGACACCTGGTACGACTTGCCGCCGAACTTGCCGCCGGCGTGCAGGGTCGTCATCACCGTCTCGACGCCGGTCTTACCGGTCGTTTCGTGCCTGTCCACAGGGATGCCGCGTCCGTTGTCGATAACGGTGAGGGAGCCGTCCGGGTGGATCGTGATGTCCACCTGGTCGCAGAAACCCGCCATGGCCTCGTCGACGGCGTTGTCGACGATCTCCCATATCAGGTGCTGCAAGCCGGACGGACCGGTGCTGCCGATGTACATGCCCGGGCGCAGCCGGACGGCTTCCAGTCCTTCCAGGACGGTAATGTCGGAGGCGTCATAGCTCTCCGGGTTGACCGGGGCTTGTGCCATCTAGTCTCCTTAGGGGTCGTTGGGCGCGGTTCTCGGGAGCGAGAGCCCGGGACGGGAAAAAGAACGCGCGAGAGTTCTGATGGGGTTGTTTTGACGGAGCGTCAGGGTCCGATCCAGATATGCGACGGCGAGCGTCTCGCCCCTGATCGAGACGAGCCTCGCGCGCGCCTGAACCTTGTTACCGGACGCGACCTTCCAATCGTAACACAAACGTAGATATGAAGCAAAAAAACGATGCCGTCGGGTTGCCCTCTCGCCGGGGACCGAATCAGGCCTTTTCGGGATGAGTGATCCGGTCTTCCTGGGGGCGGCCGCCGGCTATCTCGTCCTGGCGAGCGCGTGGTCGGTCGGACTCGTCTGGTGGGACAAACGGCAAGCCCGGCTGGGGCGCCGGCGCATTCGGGAGCGCACGTTGCTCCTGTCTGCAATCGTGGGGGGCTTCCCGGGCGGGATCTGGGCGATGCGCCGGCTGCGGCACAAGACCGTGAAATCATCGTTCATCTGGCGTTACGCGCTGGCGTCGCTGGCGCACCTGTCGGGATGGGCGATGACCCTGTGGTTGGCCGTCTGAAAGGCTCCCGCGAACGGCGGCCGCCACAGGGATATAATCAGCCCGCCTCGCGGGGAAACCCGGTTCGCGCCCCAGTGCAATTCCGGGCCCGCATGAACCCGCGATCGAACCTGAGGAGGCACCTGCCTTGGCCATCGACAAAGATCTCTTGATGCTGATGTTGCGGCGCATGTGGCTCATCCGCCATTTCGAGACGACGGTGATCGACATCTACTCCAAGGGGGAATTTGGTGGGGTGGCGCACTCATACATTGGCGAAGAAGCGGTCGCCGTCGGCGCTTGTGTCGCGATGAAGGACACCGATTACATCGCCGGCAACCACCGCTCCCACGGGCATCCGCTGGCCAAAGGCGGCGACCCGAAGGGCGCGATGGCCGAGCTGCTTGGGCGCGTTGACGGCTACTGCAAGGGCAAAGGCGGGTCGATGCACCTGGCTGACTTCTCCATCGGAATCCTCGGCGAGTCCGGGATACTCGGCTCGTCTGTACCTGTGGCGACCGGAGCGGCGCTGGCGGCGAAGATCAGGGGCGAGGACTTTATATCGGCCGTGTTCTTCGGGGACGGCGCCTCCAACCAGGGGGCCTGTCACGAGTCGATGAACCTGGCGTCGGTGTGGAAGCTGCCGGTCATATTTATCTGCGAGAACAACCAGTACGCCGTTACGACTTCGTACCGGGACACCGTGGCCGTGGAGCACGTTTCGGACCGCGCCAGTGCCTACAACATGCCCGGCGTACTGGTGGATGGTCAGGACGTCGTTGCGATGTACGAGGCCGTCAGGGAGGCCGTCGCCCGCGCCCGTGCCGGCGATGGGCCGACCCTTGTCGAGGGCCTCACTTACCGCTACGAGGAGCACTCCCTGGGGCTCGGCCGCGTACGGCGCGGTGAGTACCGGTCCGAAGAAGAGATCGCCGCCTGGAAGAAGCGCGACCCGATCGTGATCCACGAGAAGCGGCTGGTGGAGCAGGAAATCGCGTCACAGGAGGAGTGCAACGCGGTCAGCGCCGACGTAGCAAGGGAGGTCGAAGAGGCCCTGGAATTCGCGCGCAACAGCCCCTTCCCTGAGCCCGGGGACCTGTTCGACGACATGTTTGCAGACCCGATCCCGCAGCCGTGATCGGCCGAGAACAGGCTCAGAGGCGGATCCCAGAGTAGATCGGGAGCTCACAGCCTGCGGCGCTCCGGGACGAACCAGACATAAAGCGAGATCAATAACTTGGCCGAAAAACTCTTTATCAACGCCATTAACGAAGCCCTGATAGAGGAGATGCGACGTGACGAGTCGGTCTTCATCATGGGCGAGGACATCAGACGCTCGATCTACGGGGCGACGATGGGCCTGCTGGACGAGTTCGGCGAGAAGCGAGTGCTCGACACCCCGCTCTCTGAGAACGCCTTTTTCGGCGCCGCGGTAGGCGCCGCGGCCGTCGGAATGCGGCCCATCGTGGAGACGTTGACGAGCTTCATGTGGG
>JADFRU010000366.1:0-2478 GCA_022561115.1 Chloroflexota bacterium
GGCCCAGGACAACGCCTCCACCGTGGAGTTCGTCCTGAGGACCGGCCGGGAGCAGGGCGTGGTGCGGGTGCTGGCCATCGGCGCGGTAACGCTGGGACGGGCCGGGGTGCAACTGGTAGAGATGGCGGAGCTTGCGGATGCCGGTGTCATCGGCTTTTCGGATGATGGCAACCCGGTCTCAGATCCAAACCTGATGCGGCAGGCGCTGACCTATTCACAGCTCACGGGACTGCCGATCATCAATCACTGTGAAGATCCGTCCATAGCGGGCGCCGGGCAGATGCAGATGGGCGTGATCGCGTCACACCTCGGGCTTGCCGGTGTGCCTTCGGAGGCGGAGTCGGTGATGGTGGAACGCGACATCGCTCTGGCCGAATTGACGGCCGGCTGGCTGCATGTCGCCCACCTGAGCACGCGCCGGTCCGTTGAGGCGGTGCGCCGGGCGAAGGAGCGCGGGTTGCGGGTCACGTCAGAGGCGACGCCGCATCACGTGAGCATCACCGAAGCGTGGGTGTACGGGCTGGGCGGGGCGACGCCGGACGATGACGCTCTCACGATTGCGGCGTACGACACGAACACGAAGGTCAACCCGCCGTTGCGGACCCAGGACGATGTCCAGGCTGTGGTTGAAGGCCTGGCTGACGGCACGATCGACATGATCGCTACAGACCACGCTCCCCACGCCACGATAGACAAGGAGTGCACCTATCAGGAAGCGGCGCACGGCATCAGCAACATCGAGACGGCGTTCGGGTCGTGCATGGTCCCGGTCCACGCCGGACGGATATCGCTGGAAGTGCTGATCGAGCGCATGACCGCCGCCCCGGCGCGCTTTCTGAGAGCAGACCTGGGGTCGCTAAAACCCGGGTTCCCGGCAGACGTGGTCGTTCTTGACCCGTCCGCTGAATGGACGGTTGACCCGGCGGCGTTCTTCTCGAAAGGAAAGAACACCCCGCTGGCCGGCACTTCGTTGACGGGTCGCGTTGTGACGACTATTTACGCCGGCGCGGTGGTGCATGAGGTCGGTGTTCATGTCGCCTGATCTTTCTTCCGCGCGGTCCGCTGCGTATCTCGTCCTTGAGGACGGTTCCATCTATCGCGGCATCAGGCTCGGGGCGGACGTGGAGGCCACCGGCGAGGTGGTGTTCAACACCTCGATGACGGGCTACCAGGAGATGCTGACGGACCCGTCATACGGTGGACAGATCCTGATGGCGACCTACCCGATGATCGGCAATTACGGTGTGAACGACGATGACTGGGAGTCGCGACGCATCCAGGTACGCGGGTTTATCGTGCGCCAGGATTGCGATCTGCCGAGCCATCGTGACAGCAATGCGACGATCCACGAGTACCTGGCAGAACACGGCATCCCGGGCGTTTCCGGGGTGGATACGCGGGCAATCACTCGAAAGTTGCGGTCTCACGGCGTGATGATGGGACTTGTAACCGCAGAGGAAGATATCGAGTACGGGTTGAAGCAGCTCCGCGCTGCGCCCCGGTACGGCGAGTTCGATGTGGTGGCGGATGTTTCTACCGCCGAGACGTATGCGTGGAACGGCAGTTCTCCGGCGGACGGAGGGCCGCACGTGGTCGTGATCGACCTCGGCGTAAAGCACAATATCCTCCGCAACCTTGAGAAGCGCGGCGCACGCGTGACGGTGGTCCCGATGGCCGTGACGGCGGAGCAGGTGCTGGCGCTGGAGCCAGACGGAGTGCTGCTCTCGCCCGGTCCGGGGGACCCGGTGTTCCTGGCGTCGGTCGTTGACGTGGCGAAATCGCTTTCGGGCCGCGTTCCGATGTTCGGGATTTGCCTGGGCCACCAGGTGATCGCGCGGGCGTTCGGTGCAAAGACGTTCAAGCTCAAGTTCGGGCATCGCGGCGGCAATCACTCTGTCATCGACGAGGAGTCTGGCCGGGTCTACGTGACGGCGCAGAATCACGGGTACGCCGTGTCCCGCGAGGGTCTGTCAGAGGACGTGATGGTGACGCACCGGGACCTGAGCGACGACACGATCGAGGGACTGCGCCATAAGACCCTGCCGATCATGACGATCCAGTACCACTCGGAGGCATCACCCGGCCCGCAGGACGCCGAATACCTGTTTGACCGGTTCATGGAGATGGTGCGGGATGGCGAAGGGGTAGTGAAATGAGCGTTGTCGTCGAGCCTGGGACCTCCCTCACCCTAACCCTCTCCCACCGGGAGAGGGGATACGTGGCATCGCCTGGACCGCAGGACGCCGAATATTTGTTTGACCGGTTCATGGAGATGGTTGGGGATGGCGAAGGGGTAGCGAAATGAGGGTGTTCGTCAAGCCTGGGACCTCCCTCACCCTAACCCTCTCCCATCGGGAGAGGGGATACGTGGTATCGCCTGGGTTCCTGAACGAAAAAACTCACCCATCCAGTAAGGGGCATCGATCGATCGTGACGCCAGCCAGCGTTCGCCCCCTCTCCCGGTGGGAGAGGGCTGGG
>JADFRU010000031.1:0-9689 GCA_022561115.1 Chloroflexota bacterium
ACACCCTCGCCTCCGGTAAGCTCCTGGATCGCCTCAGCCACGTTTTCTTTGTCGGCGTTGATCGTGTCGGTGGCGCCGAGTTCCCGCGCCTTGTCCAGCCGGTAATCCTCAAGGTCTATCGCGATCACCTGCCGTGCGCCCTGCGCTGCGGCGATCATCGTGAACGACAACCCGATAGCGCCCTGGCCGAGGATGGCGATGCGCTTATCGGAAGCGTTGCCCCACTGGCGGGCGGAATAAAGGACCGTCCCGGAAGGCTGGCACATCACCCACTCGTCCAGCCCGCCGTGGTCCGGGAGGAGGATTATCCGGCTGCTGACGATGTACTCGGCAAGTCCGCCGCCGGAAGGACCGGTCTCAGGGTTGTAGTCCGGCAGGACGATGGCGCGCTGGCCCACCTGGAAGTCAGGGTTCCGGGACTCAATGATCGTGCCGGCGATCTCGTGGCAGGGCGCTCCCGGCACGGACGGGTAGCGTTCTTCCGGCAGAACCGGCTCGTATGCGAGGTGCGTGTCGCTGCCGCAGATGGAGGCCGACTCTATCTTGAGCAGCACCTGGCCCTCTGCCGGAGTCGGGTCCGGGGCCTCTACGAATTCGAGCTTGCGCGGGCCGGTGAGCTGGATCGCTTTCATTGGATGGTCCTGTTCCTTTCGGGTTCTACCGGGCGATGCGCCCGGTGGGCGGTAGTTAGTCCTGTTGCAGAACCACCTTGATCACGCCATCACTGTGATCTGAGTACATGTCGTACGCGCCCTGTATGTCCTCGATTTCGAACCCGACCTTGTGGGAGACAAGCTGGCCGGGGTCAACGTAGCCAACCTCCTTCATCCGGATCATCTGGCGGATAGCGTCGGTCGGCCGGTCCGTGCCTGCCACCTGGGTCGGGACGATAGTCGCCGCTTTCCGCATCCATGCGGAGTGGTTGAACTCGATAGAGAGACCGCCGAGCAGGCTGAAGCTGATAATCGTGCCGTGCCGCCGAACGATCGAGACGACGGTGTTCAGCCCCTCGGGCGCTCCGGTGGCGTCGATGACGTAGTCCAGCCCCTGGCCGTCAGTAAGGTCGTCGATCGCCTCAACGAGGTTCACATCATCCGGGTTGATCGTGTCTGAGGCGCCCATCTCAAGAGACTTCCTCAGACGCGCCTCGACAAGGTCGATACCGATCACCTGCTCCGCGCCCTGTGCGGCGGCGAGCATGGTGAACGAAAGACCGATACCGCCCTGGCCCAGTATGCCGATGGTCTTTCCCGCCGGATTGCCCCAGTGCGTCGCGGAGTAAAGGACCGTGCCGGAGTGCTGGCACATCACCCACTCTTCGATCAGTCCCTCGTCCGGGACCGGCAAGACCTTGTCCGGGGTCTGGGCGACGTATTCCTGGAGCCCGCCGAAGGACGGTCCGGCAAGCACAACGACCCGCTGTCCGACGTTGATCTCGTCCGTCTTACTTTCGACCACCACCCCGGCTATCTCGTGGCAGGGGCGGCCGGGGGCAAGCGGATAGTCCTCTTCCGGCAGTTGCCCGTGGTAGATCCCGTGGATGTCGCTGCCGCACACAGAGGACACCTGGACCTTGATCAGTACGGACCCGTCTTCAATGGACGGCGTGTCCACTTCAATCATCTCGAAAGTCTGAGGGGAGGTGAGTCGTGCAGCTTTCATTTGTGCTCCATACGCCGGTGTTGCAATAAGCGCGCATATTGCGTGCGAATAGTCGTTCACATAGCCTGACTCAGGCCGAGCGGGATGATACACCCGCCGTGCGCCCGGGGGCGAACGACCCACCGCCGCTTCTAGTGCTCGTCAAACCCCGGGGACCATGCCCTGGGACCATGAAGGACAAGCAGGGGGCAGGCGGGACCCGGATGTATACTCGGCACCCGGTTTCAGGGAACGTAGCGGCGCTGATAATGCGCGGCTCATCGCCATCTGGCGAAAGACCCCCGGGGGGACAAGCGAGGAGGCTCGATTGGCTGCGCCAGGAAAAAAAATAGGATTCATCGGTTCCGGCGCCATCGCCTGTTATCTGGGCGCGTTCCTCGCGAAGGACGGCCACGACGTTACGCTGATCGACGGCTGGTCAGAGCAGATCGACAAGATCAAAGCAGACGGCATCTCGGTTACAGGACCGCACGAGCCATTCAACCAGGCGGTCCGTGCGATGCACATCCACGAGGCCCAGTCCCTGTCGCCGGGAGAAGAGTTCGACATCGGCTTCGTGGCGATGAAGGCTTACGACACGAAGTGGGCGGGGGCGTTTATCGATCGCTTCGTCAAGCCAGATGGCTACGTGGTTGCGTCCCAGAACTGCTGGACGGACGGAGCGCTGGCGGAAACGGTTGGAGACGGCCGGGCCGTAGGCCTGATCATGTCCGGAATCACGGTGGCGGTCTGGGAGCCGGGGAAGGTTGAGCGAGGCGCGGATAAGACCGGTCGTGAACTCGGGCATGACGTGTTTCGCGCCGGAGAGCATGACGGCTCCATCACTCCCCGGACAGAGGAACTCGCCGGTATCCTGTCGGTCGTGGACGGCTCTTTTGCCACGGGAAACCTTTTCGGCGAGCGCTGGACCAAGCTCTGTCAGAACGCCTCGGGGAACCCGGTGCAGGCGATGACGCTCCAGGGCGGTGTGGAGGTGGTATCGACGTCACGCGGACGGCAGTTGACGATCATGCTCCTGAGCGAGTGCGCCAGGGTGGGGTTGGCGGCTGGCTACGATCTGGCGAACATCCGGGGCGTGCCGGCGGAAAAATGGGCGGACGCTACACGGGGCGATGTGTACGAGGAGCTGGACGCCATGCTCACCCCCAGCGGTTCGCCCGGCATCAACTGGAAGTCGTCTATGGCCCAGGACATCACCAAGGGCAGGCGCTCTGAAACGGCGTTCATGAACGGGTTTGTCGCCGAGACCGGGGTAAAGTCCGGTGTCGCGACCCCGGTGAATGATGCGATCATCGAGGTGATGCGCGCCATAGACGAAAAGCGACTCGATCCCTCACCGGACAATATCGAGCTCACACTCCAGAAGGCGGGGATTTAGCCCGCTGTTGCTGCTGGACCTGCACGTACATACCACCCGCGGAAGCGGGGATAGCAGTCTTCGACCTGAAGAGTTAGTCGAGGAGGCGGCGCGGCTCGGACTGGACGGCGTTTGCCTTACCGAGCACACGCACTCCTGGACCGACGATGAGATACGGATGGTGGCCGGAGAGACCGGCGTCAGGCTTTTCCGGGCGCTGGAGATAGAGACCGACGCGGGCCACGCGCTCGTGATCGGGGAGAACGGGTACCACTCAGATATGCGCAAGATCGCCTTGCTCGGCGAACGCGCCCGGAACTCAGGCGCAGCGATCATTCTCGCCCACCCGTTCCGCCACCTCCACGCGCCGGGGCCGGAGCAGAGGTGCATCCTGACACGCGGGGCAGGGGTTCAGCCGGGTGACGTTGAAGCCGCCGCCGGCATCCCGGCGTTAAGTCATATCCACGCGCTTGAGGTGGTCAACGGAGCGACCCCGGAGACCGACAATAACTTTGCGTTTGATGTTGCGACCCTGCTCGGCTGCCCGTCCACAGGCGGGTCCGACGCCCACTCACTGCACGGGCTGGCGTCAGGCGTGACCGAGATCGACGGCGATCCGAGGAACGAGTTGGAGCTGGCAGAGATTATCCGCGCAGGCGGCATCAGGGCCGGTGTGGACCTGCACATAGGAAAACTCCGGTTTCTTGACTCCCGGAACCCGGGTTCACAGGGTGGGGAGCGGGACGACCCGAAGCCGCACTACCGGGAATCGCAGGCGCAGCAATGACGCAGTCCACCGGATGGCAGACCAGCCTCAGCGAGCCGCTCGACGAGACGGTGATGGTGTCGTTGGATCTTGAGACGACCGGACTGGACTCGCGCTCTGACAAGATCCTTGAGATAGGCGCCGTCAAGTTCCGGGGCGACGTTGAGATCGAGCGGTTCAGCGCCCTTGTGGACCCGGGCCGGGACATCCCTCCGTTTATCACGGACCTGACCGGCATCTCTGAAAAGGACCTCGTGGGCGCTCCGCCGATTGAGGATGTCGTCCCGCGGCTCACAGAGTTCCTCGGGAATCATCCGATGGTGGGCCACAACGTGGCGTTTGACGCCGGATTCCTGGTGCGAAACGGCGTCCCAGCGCGTACACAGACGTTCGACACGTACGACCTTGCTTATGCGTTGCTACCCGGGGCGACGGAGTACGGCCTCGGCCCCCTTGGGGTTGCGTTTGGGCTCGTACATGACGCTCCCCATCGGGCGCTCTCAGATGCGCTGGTCACGCGCGACCTTTTCCTGCTGATGCTCCGGAAGCTCGCCGATCTGCCGCCCGGACTCCTGTCTGAGTTCGGCCGGTTGGCGGCGGCTTCCGGCTGGACGGCCGGGTTGCTTGCAGGCCGGATTCTCGATCACATGGACTCCGCGGACGCACTCCGCGCCGCCGGGGAGATTCGGCCGGATGTGCGTGAACTGAGCGACCGCTTACGAGTGGCGCCCGCGCCCACAGTGGCCCCGGTGATTTCCGGAGACGTCCCGGACCCGGCCCACACGGAAAGTATTTCGCCCGGCTCAGAATCCGCTTCTGAACTGAGTGCGGTCATCGCCGGCGTATTCGGCCGAGACGGGCACCTGTCGCGGGAACTGCCCGGCTTTGAGCATCGTTCGCAACAGGAACGGATGGCGGAATCGGTCGCTGATGCCATCAAGGACGGCGAGCACCTGATTGTTGAGGCCGGGACCGGGGTCGGAAAATCCCTGGCGTACCTGGTGCCGGCGGCGCTCCACGCGCTATCCGGTGGCGGGACGGTGATCGTCTCCACGAATACGATCAACCTCCAGGAACAGTTGATGGCCAAAGACATCCCCGCGGCCAGGGATGTCCTGCGCTCCATCGGCTACCCGGAGGACGCGCTTTCGGCGGCCCAGTTGAAGGGGCGCTCCAACTACCTGTGTTACAGGCGCTGGAGCCACGCACGCTCCGCCTCCGATATGACCATCGCGGAAGCCAGGCTCCTGGCCAAGACGATGGTCTGGCTGGAGTCCACCGAGGCCGGCGACCGCGCTGAGCTGCGTCTGAACCGTGACGATCAAGCGGCGTTCACAAGACTCTCCTCACAGGGCGCGCGTGGATGTCCTGCGCCGGACGGACCATGTTTCCTGCGCGCCGCCCGCGGCCGAGCGCATAACGCAAATATCGTCGTCATAAACCACTCGCTCTTACTTGCCGACATGGTCATGGGCGGCGGGCTGCTTCCAGAGCACGACGCGCTGATAATCGACGAAGCCCATCACCTGGAATCGGTCGCTACGAACAACTTTGGATTCCGGGTGGAGCAGCGGCAGGTTGAGTCTGACCTTGCCGGCCTGTCCGGGGATCGAGGCATCGTGAGCGACGCTATCCGGGCGCTCCGTGCGGCCGGGCGGGCGGACGCAGCGGCGGAGACGCTGGCGACCGGGCTGCTGGAGGCGGTTGGGAGGGCGCGCTCAGCTGCAACCGAGTTGTTCCGGGCACTGCGAGAGACCGTGACTTCGCTCACCCCGGGCAGGGGGCTGTCCGGGAACGACCTGAGGATCACGGACGCAACCCGTCAGCAGCCGGCCTGGTCTGACCTGGAGATCACCTGGGAGAACTTTGACCTTGCGGCGTCGACCGTGTCACTCGGGCTGCGAGACATGGGGATCGCCATCGACAGGGCGCCGGCGTCACCCGCTGCCCAGAACCTTCAGGCTGTTGGCCTCAACCTGGCCGCTGCGCTCGAGTCGATCGATGAGTCTCGCACGGGGCTGCGGCACGGTATTCCCGAGCCGGAGGAGGGCATGGTGTGCTGGCTTTCCGCTCGCCCACCGGCGGGCCAGATCACTGTAAACGGAGCGCCGCTGGCGGTCGGGCCATCCCTGCGCGATGCGCTTTTCGAGCGTGAGCGCTGCGTCATTCTCACGAGCGGGACGCTGGCCGACGAGGGGCAGTTCGACCGGATCCGGGAGACGCTCGGTATCGACAACGGGCGGGAAATGGCCCTGGGCTCGCCGTTCGATTTCAAGAGAGCGGCGCTGGTGGTGGTGCCCGGAGATATCCCGGAGCCAAACCGGCCCGGTTTCAACGAGGCCGTCGCGCAGGCGATCAAAGAAGTGGCCATCACGCTCAGGGACCGGGTACTCGTGTTGTTCACGTCCAACTCGGCGCTAAACGCGGCGCGTAGCGCCATCAAGCCCGCGCTTGAGGCGGAGGGCATCAGCGTTGTCGCGCAGGGGATCGACGGACCGCCGCACCGCGTGATGAGGGCGCTCGACGCCAAAAAGACGACGGTCGCGCTCGGGGCGGCGAGCCTCTGGGAGGGCGTGGACCTGGAAGAGTCTTCCATCTCCGCACTGATCGTCGCCCGGTTGCCGTTCCCGGTCCCAAGTGACCCGGTCTTCGCCGCACGGTCTGAGCTGTACGACGATGGCTTTGGCGACTACGCGGTTCCACTGGCGGTACTGCGTTTCAGGCAGGGGTTCGGGCGGTTGATTCGAAGCCGGTCTGATCGCGGCGTGTTTATTGTGTTGGACTCGCGGATGGCGACACGCGGATACGGCGCAGCGTTCCGTGATTCGCTGCCGGGCTGTGATGTAGAGATTGTGCGCTCCTCAGACCTGGCCGCCCGCGTGAGCCGCTGGCACGAGGAAGCCCGGGCGTGACCGGCCCGGGGACGAACCCGGGGATAGAGCAGGCTGCCTCTGATCGCGAGTTCATGCTGCCGGTCTCGGAGTTTGATCTCCCGGGTACGTTGGACGGCGGCCAGGCGTTTCGCTGGCACAGCCTTGAAGACGACGACGGCTACCGCGGGGTCGTGGGCAGGTCAGTCCTCGAAGTGCGGGCCGCGCCGGATGGGCTTTCTGTCGCCGTCGTATCCGGCCCCGAAATGACCCCAGAAACATCCCCGGGAACAGCCCCGGGAGCGGCCCCCGGAGCGGCTCCTGGAATGATCGGTGTGGACGCGATCCGCTTCTACCTCGGACTCGACGATGACCTGGAGGCGTCGCGGGCGAAGTACGCGTCCGACCCGGGACTTGGACCGGCGATGGCCGGTTACCTGGGGTTGCGCCTTCTCAGGCAGGACCCCTGGGAATGTCTCTGCGGTTTCATATGCTCAGCCACCTCCAACATCCCCCGGATAAAGCTGAATATGGGCGCGCTGGCGGCGAGTTACGGGGAGCGCGTTGGGCCGGGACCACATGATTTTGCATTCCCGGGACCGGAAGCGGTCGCCACTGCCGGCGAACAGGCTGTACGTAATCTCGCATGGGGCTTCCGGGCGCGCTATCTGGAGGGCGCTGCGAAAGCGGTGGCTTCGGGGAAGTTCGTTCTGGAACGATTGCTGGACATGTCCTATGAGGAGGCTCGTGAGGCGCTGGTGACGCTGGATGGCATCGGTCCGAAGATCGCCGACTGCGTACTGGCGTTTTCACTCGACAAGCCACAGGCGTTCCCGGTAGACCGCCACATCCGGCGGGCACTTGAAAAGTGGTACGGACTGCCGCCAGCCCTGAACAACAGCAAGGCGTCAAAATGGGCTCGTCAGCGGTTCGGGGACACTGGCGCCATCGCCCAGCAATACATGTTTCACAGAGAGCGCCTGGCGCGCAGAGCGGCCGACTGGGGCGGGTCGCACCGGAACGCCGCGCTGGCGCAGGACGCCTGAGACAAAGGCGCGTTAGCGGACGCCTGCCGGGCCCTGCCCTGCGGCCATGTTCTCGGTCGCCAGCAGCAGAGGCAGGCGTCTCCTCACCTGGGCCAGTTCGTCTTCGCGGCTGTTGAGCAGTCGAACCGGCCGGCGGACCTTTTCGGCAAGGAGCGCCGCCACCAGCGCGTTGTTCTCGTCAGTGACCTTGCCGCCGAAGGCGCCCCCAACATACGGTTGTATGACTCGAATTTCGGCCTCGCTTTTGTCGAGTGCCGCAGATAGATGATGCCGCGTGTCCCAAACGCTTTGGGTATTGCACCAAACCGTTAGCCGGCCGCTCTGGTCGTACGACGCCATGGTTCCGATCGGCTCGATGTAGGCGTGAAACTGATAGCCGGTGGTGAAGGTCTCTTCGAGGACGAGGTCTGCCTCGTCGAAACCGGCTTCGACGGAGCCGCGCTCCACGTTGATTGATATCGCGACATTGCGCGGTTTATCGCTGTGAATCAGTGGCGCGCCCTCCGCGTAAGCTTCCTCCAGGTTGAGTAGCGCCGGCAGCTCCTCATACTCCACGTCAATGAGATCCAGGGCCCTTTCAGCGATATCCGGGTCCTCTGCAGCCACCGCCGCCACCCGCTCTCCTATGAAGCGCACCCGGTCCTGGGCGAGCACGGGGATGTCTCGCAGGAGGCGCCCGTAGAGGACTCCCCGAACGTCGGCACCCGTGAGCACAGCGTGGACGCCGACCACCTTCTCTGCTCGGGAGGTATCGATTCGGGTGATGAGGGCGTGAGGATAAGGACTACGCAGGGTCTTTCCCCAGAGGGTCCCAGGGAGCTGGACGTCGGCAGTGAATCGAGCGGTGCCGGTGACTTTCTCCGGACCGTCGGCTCGGGGTATTGATTGGCCGACAACTTTGTAGGAGACCATCTTTCTCTCCTCTCGTGAGCTTTGTCGCCCGCATTCTCTGGTGGGGCCTTCTCCTTGTCAAGCCCAGGTGACCCTGCTCACAGCCTGGAGGGGGCTATTACCTGTCCCGTAGCGATCTATCGTGGACGGGAATGAGGGGGTTGATTCGCGGACCTACAGCATCTCTACAAGGAACTGGGCGACCCGTTGTGCCGCCTCCTCCTCGTGGCCATGCCAGGAGTGGTCGGCGCCGTGAATCACCTGGAACTGTGCCGGAGGTTGCAGCGTCGCCACCTGCTCCTAGAGTCTGCCGGCTTGGGCCAGGCGGTCGGCGTCGCCCACCAGGAAGAGCTTGGGTTTCCGATGCGTGGCTACGGGCGAGCCGTTGAAGGAGGAGGGCGGAGGTGACAGAAGGGCAAGGGCCTTGGCCCTTTTGTACTTGTCCAGGCCCTGGAGGATGACCTGGGCTCCAAAAGAGTACCCCACCAGTGCCAACCGCTTGGCATCCAGGTGGGGAAGCTGCTTCACTAGCTTCAGGGCGGCGAGGATGTCCTGCTGCTCCTCAGGTCCCTTGGAGGAGCTGCCTTCGCTGTCACCTACGCCTCGGAAGTTAAAGCGCAGACTTGCGATGCCCGAGGTGTCCAGAGTCCGGGCTATGGCCATAACGACGGCGTTGTCCATGCTGCCGCCGAAGAGGGGATGGGGATGGCACAGCACGGCGACGGGAAAGGTGCCCGGCAACCCCTCTGGAGTGACCATGACCCCTTCTAGGGTCAGCTCTTTGCTCTTGAAGCTGATCGCGGTCTGGCGCATGACGTGGGTCTATCTTTGCACCTTTCAATGAGCTCGGCAATGGGATTTGGGTGAAGCTTTGTGGGTGCTTCTCCTCTGGAGGGAGTGGCCGCTCCTTCCCGCAAGGTATGTTCTGCTACAATGCTCAGTCTGAGCATACCTTGACGCAACGGAGCACTTCCATGCGGACCATCGATCTGAGAAGCGATACGGTCACTCACCCAACGCCGGAGATGCGCAGGGCCATGGCGGAGGCCTAGGTGGGGGCCGACTTCTTTGGGGAGGATCCTACAGTCAACAGGCTG
>JADFRU010000367.1:0-2444 GCA_022561115.1 Chloroflexota bacterium
TGTTCTGGGAAGCCGCATGGTCATTGGAGACAGGGCCGTCCTGAAGGGCCGACGCGGGAGCGGTGGCAGCGCTGGAGTTTCGATCCGGCGTGCATGGCGGCGGGTCACGCGGTGCAAGGTCCCTCGGTTACGCTCGGGATGACGGATCGAAGCTTCTTTGCTTGATCCGGTTATCCGGTTACCTGGCAGGCCGGTGCGCCCGGCAGACGTATACGGGCCATGAGAAGGTGTGGCTCTCGCCGTTTGCGCCTTCAACAGGTTGTATCAAGAACGCCTGTTTGACGTCTTCCGGGGCATTACGCCACTCCTCCCTGAGCAGCGCCGCCTCTTCGTCAGGCGTCCCGGAACGGTCAAGCCAGCTATCCAGATCCATATCGACGGTGGTCATCGCCTCTTCGTCTATCTGGAGCCCGGCGTCTTCGATCAACTGGCGCCACTCTGATGGGGAACGGTCACGAACGTGTGTTGTGTCCCGTCGCGCCTCCATCTCGTTCTGCCACGCCGCCAGAGACGGGTCCTCCGGCGTCACGGTGTCCACGAGGAGGAGCACGCCCCCGGGCTCCAGTACGCGGTGCATCTCCCGCAAGCTGAGGGCAAGGTCCTTGAAGTGGTGTGGCGCGGTGCGGCACGTGACGAGGTCAAATGCGCTGTCCTCAAACGGCAGGTCTTCAGCGTACGCGAGCCGGGTTGAGACGTTTTCTATGCCGCGTTGCCCTGCCAGGGATTCCACCTGTTCAAGCATGCCCTGTGCAGGGTCCGAGGCGATGACGCTCTGGCATAGCGGGGCGACTTTGAACGCCGTGAATCCCGGGCCGGTCGCAACGTCCAGTGCTGCGCGGTAGCGCCGCCCCTCGGCAAACCGGCCCAGTATCTGGAGACTGTCGCCGGTGCTGTGCGGTACCGAAACCGCGTAGCGCGACGCCATGTCCGTGAACTGGGTGGCCGAGTCACGCTGCGCCGGGTTGTCGTTGCTCACACGCATCTCCATGTTGAGGACGGATCGTTGTCACGCCGGACGGCCGAGTTTCCGGGTCACCGGGCCGTTCGGCCATCGGTCCGCCGTATCGGGATCGCCGCGCGCCCCTGTGAAAAGTTACACTCCGGCTCGTGTAAGCGACTTGGGCCAGTAGCGCATCGTAAGGGCCGCTGACTACCGGTCCGGGGACACTTGGGGGCGTGGAACGGGTTCGACGGGCAGGCGGACTTCTCCGAATTGCTTTTTGGACCTGTCTCACTCCGGCAATATCTCCGGACAACCCGGGGCGACACACTATAATGCGTCCGCCCTCCAACGGCGTCCCAGGGTCCAGAAACCCCAGTATTTCCAGAAGCCAGGGGTGTAAAACCATGAAGGTCCGGGCTTATCTCCTGATCGAGGCCTCGCCGGGCACCGGCAACAGTGTGCTGGCCGCAATCCGAGAGTTACCGGCAACGTTGCAGGCAGACCGCGTCACGGGGCCGTACGACGTGATTGTCGTGCTGGAATCGGACGACTTGAACGAGCTTGGCGACGTGCTGCATAACCGCATCCAGTCGATCCCGGGAATCACGCGGACGATGAGCTGCCTGAGGTTCGAGGAATAAAGGTTCGAGGAATAACCGCGTTTAAGCGTCTATCTGACGGGCGATCTGCCTGTCCGCGCCTTTCGGGAATTGCGGCCTGATGGAACGCATCCTGCTCCTTTTCGCAGCGGGCGGTCTTGGCACGATCAGCCGGTACGCCGTCGCCACGTGGGTGCAGCGAGCTTCAAGTACCGATTTCCCCTGGGGGGTGATGACCGCAAACGCCCTCGGCTCGTTCGCTTTCGGCCTGATCTATTCCCTGGCGGAAGAACACAACCTGCTATCGGGCGAGGCGCGCCTGATTTTGCTGGTCGGTTTCATGGGAGCGTTCACTACGTTCTCAACGTTCGCCTTCGATACAAGCCAGTTGATTCGCGACGACCGCTATCTATGGGCCGCCGGAAACATGATCCTGAACAACGCGATAGGGCTGTCGCTGGTCTTCCTGGGCATCGGCCTGGGTAGGCTCCAGGCCAGTTAGCCGGGGACGCGGGATTGGCACGGACTGCTCGGCGATGCCGGGATGAGATTCCCGGAATGCCGGAATGAAAGAGCCTCGGCGAATATGCCGGGGGCTTTGAAATCTGGCGCCGGAGGCAGGATAGGACTGACCTTGTCGCGTTAGTCGAATCGAGCGTCGATAAGGCTAGATCACAACGGCATTTCCGTTTGTCGGTGACTTGAAAACGCACGATCCGCCATATCAATGAAAGAATTGGCAATCTCACGGGGGACCTTTGCCGAATCTGTCAAGAATAAGGCGGTATCGGTACAGAGTTTGACTATAATCGGATCTATGATGCCTAGGAAGCGTTCAATGTCGGCGGCCGAAGATTGCGTGTTCCCAACTAGGGTCACCCATTCCAGATATCTCAGCATCT
>JADFRU010000032.1:0-9564 GCA_022561115.1 Chloroflexota bacterium
TGAGTTCAGGACCCCGCTCACGAGCATCCTGGCGTTCACCGATATTCTGAGGAAGCGGCAGGACGGGAAGGATGCTGAGAAAAATCTCAAGCATCTCGGTGTGATCAAGCGCTCAGGCGATCAGCTCCTCAAGATGATCGAGGAGATGCTGGATCTGTCCCGTCTTGAGTCGACGGAATTGTCACTGGACGAGACCGAGTTTGACGTTAACGCCCTCATTACGGAGACGGCGCAGAAGATCGGGCCGATTCTCCAGGCGAAACGCCAGATGCTCCAGATATTTGGAAACGTGGAAGGAATCTCGATCCGGGCCGACCGGGACCGGCTGGATCAGGTGCTCGTTAACCTGTTGAGCAATGCGTCCAAGTACTCGCCGGTGGGCACGGCCATACAACTTGAGGTCACGGCTGGAACCAGCGACCTGCGAGTGGTGGTACGGGACCGCGGTATCGGTATCGCGGAAGAGGATCAGCACCGGATATTTGCGAAGTTCTTCCGGGTTGACCGTGAGGAGACCCGGTCGATATCCGGAACCGGGCTCGGACTGTCTATCGTCAAGTCGATCGTTGACCGGCATGACGGCGAGATCACGGTCGCCAGCCGCCCTGGCAGAGGTACCACGTTCTCGTTCTGGATCCCGACCAGGATTCGGAGGGCACAGGCTCCCCGGCAGATTCGCCCGGCCGTTGTTTCCCCGGCCGTTGTTTCAAGGTCTTATGTGACCGCCGGGCACGCCATTCCGGCGGTCGAGTAGATCCCCAGAAGTCCCCGGAAGCCCCTGAACGCGGGAAGCCCGGGCTACGCCGGGAGCGGGCGTTGGCGGGCGGATCGACCATGCGTCCCAAACGGTAAGGTTGCAGACCGGAGTGCGTTTCTGGCCGGCACAACAGGGCGTAGTGGCGCAGTCAAGAAGTCCTGAGACAGGCTTTCCCGCGGTTCCGGCGGTCGTTCAGGGCGAGCCTATTCGAGAGCCTCGGGATACTTTGATGATCTTGCAGCGCGGGAACTTTAGCAGTGTGCGCGCTGCCCACACGCGGTCCCACGCGGACGATTGCGCTCTACTCGCGCTATACGGGGGCGGTCTTTCCTGTTGCCAGCGACGTAATAGGGGATATGTTGGTGGGTAATATAGCCGCGGGCGACGCCCGCATACATCGACATTCGCACGGCGCATTCGACCGGAGGACCTGATTGGCGTATCAGCCGATTGAAGATTACGGGATCATCGGAGACCTCCATACAGCCGCGCTGGTGGGGGTGAACGGCTCGATCGACTGGTTCTGTGTCCCGCACTTTGACTCGCCGAGCATGTTCGCAGCGCTCCTTGACGACAAAAAAGGCGGACGCTTCAAGATCGCCTCGACCGCAGACCGCGTGACCTGCCGGCAGTTCTACTGGCCAGAGACAAACGTCCTGATCACCCGGTTTCTGTCTGCGGACGGTGTCGGGGAGCTGGCTGACTACATGCCGGTTGGGAGGGCCGCCCGCCGTTCCCACGGGTACCACCGCCTTATTCGCCGGGTCACCTGCATCCGCGGCACCATGACCTTTCGCATGGAGTGCTCACCGGCGTTTGATTACGGCAGGGCGGAACACACCGTGCTGGTGAAGCCGAACGGGGTGATTTTTGAGTCGCCTGACCTGACCATGGCGTTGTACAGCCACGTTCCCGTTGAACAGGATGATGGCGCCGTGTCCGCCGAGTTCACGCTGGAAGAGGGCCAGATCGCCGAGTTCGTTATCGGCGAGCTCCGGTGCGATCACAACGATCCCGGGTGCGCCATCAACGACGACCCGGCCGAGTCGTTCCAGCAGACGGTGGAATACTGGCAAAACTGGGTCTCAAAGATTACCTATAAAGGCCGCTGGCGGGAGATGGTGCAGCGATCAGCGCTTGCGCTCAAGCTGATGACCTTTGAGCCGACGGGCGCCATCGTGGCGGCGCCGACGACCAGCCTGCCGGAAGAGATCGGCGGAGAACGCAACTGGGACTACCGGTACACCTGGATTCGCGACGCTGCGTTCACGGTGTACGGCTTCATCCGGATCGGCCTTACGGAAGAAGCGGCGCATTTCATGGAGTGGATTGAGGCGCGCTGTGCGGAGCTTAATCCAGACGGATCGTTGCAGCTTGTGTATGGCATCGACGGCCGGCACGAGATGCCCGAAGAAGAGTTAACCCACCTGGAGGGGTACCAGGGATCGGGGCCTGTGCGCATCGGCAACGGCGCTGCGAAGCAACTGCAGCTGGACATCTACGGCGAGTTGATGGACTCGGTGTACCTGTACGACAAGTATGGCTCACCGATCTCGTACGAGTTCTGGAACCATCTGCGAAGTCTGATCAACTGGGTGGCCGATAACTGGCAGCGCGAGGACGAGGGGATCTGGGAGGTCCGCGGCGGACGGAGGCACTTCGTCTACTCGAAGCTGATGTGCTGGGTGGCGCTGGATCGCGGCCTGCGACTTGCGAACAAACGCTCGTTCCCGGCTGACCGTGACCGATGGCTTAAGGTCCGTGACGAGATTTACGAGTGGATTCAAGACAAGGGGTGGAACGAAAAGATTGGCGCGTTCGTGCAATCCGAGGGCAGCGAAGCCCTTGACGCGTCAAACCTGCTTATGCCGCTGGTGTTTTTCATGTCACCCAGCGACCCGCGTATGCGCAGCACGCTCAAGGCCATAAACCGGCCTCTGAACCGGGGCGGCCTTGTCTCTAACAGCCTTGTTTACCGTTACAACCCGGAGTTGGCTCCGGACGGGCTGGAGGGTGAGGAAGGGACGTTCAACATATGCACGTTCTGGCTGGTAGAGGCGATGACTCGCGCCGGGCGGACGGACAAGGCGATGCTGGACGAGGCGCGGCTCGATTTTGAGCAGATGCTTGGTTACTCCAATCACCTGTCCCTTTATTCGGAGGAGACCGGGCTGCACGGCGAGGCGCTCGGTAACTTCCCGCAGGCGTTCACGCATCTTGCGCTGATCAGCGCCGCGTTCAACCTGGACCGGGCGATGGGCGGGAACAGCGCCTCCGGCTAGCAGGACCGGCGGCGGGCTCTGTTTCAACCTCGACCCGGCACGCCGTGTGGGGTCGATTGGTATCGACCCGAAGGCGGATTGCTGCGCGTCCTTTCGGTGTTCAGACGCGTGGTTATTCGACCGGTAAGGGCGGACCAGCCCCGCCCTCCGGGTGCGTAGCGCCGCTAGCTTTTCTGCCAGGTGAAAAGATCGCTGACCTTGTTGTACAGGAAGTCGATCTCCTCCCAGCCTTTGCGGTCGGGCGCGGTTATTCCGTACGGGGAGCGCCTCGTGTTGTACGTGATCACTCCGCGCCGCACGTACATCTCCTTGATCACGGCCAGGTTGTCGAACAGGAGCAGGGGGAGGATGCGCTCGTGGACCTCACGTGCGGCCGTTTCGTCGCCCTCCTCCAGCAGGTTCCAGATGGTGGAGTGGACGTCCCCGTAATGGGACGCCGGCATATTCCCCGCCTCGCCCCGCTTCCACTCAGCGATAAGCATTCGTGCGCCGAAACCGCCCATCACGCCCATGATGTCGTCACCGGCGGCCTCCATGATTCGCGTTGCCGCCTCGAGCGGGTCAGCGCCCTCCTCCTTCACGTAGGAAACGTTCGGGACATCGTGGACAAGCCTGGCCAGCGTCGCTGTTGGCATGGCGTACGCCCCGCCCCAGTTCTGGACAAAAACCGGCAAATCGACGGCGGCTCCCAGTTCGTGGAAAAAGCGGACTACTTCCGCCTCGGTGGTCTGTTTCCGGTGCGGGGGCATGGCGATGACGGCGTCAGCTCCGGTGTCCTGCGCGTGAACGGCGAGTCGTATCGAGTGCCCGTTGTTGATGCCGGTCACGCCCGCAACGACCGGCACCCGGCCGGCCACGACACGAACGGTCGTCTCGATGATCGTGCGCCGCTCTTCATCGGTCAGGAGCTCGTACTCGGACACCATCACCGGCATCACGACGCCGTGGCACCCGGCCTCGACAGTGAAGTGGAGCACTGATTCCAGGCTTTTCAGGTCCAGGGACTCGTCCTCGTTGAAGGGAGTCGGTGGGATGCCGTAGATACCCCTGAATGGGTTCTGAGATGGCGTTGGAGATGGTTGGCTGGTCAATTTTTGGAAGACTCCGGGACAGGTTGGTCGCGCTGATCGCGGTTGGGTGAGCGGATGTTATGGCAGGACGGGGCAGGTTGCCGCCAGTACGCACCTGGCATTCAAGCCTTTCGGATGGCCCGGGACGAGACCGGATCACCGGGAAGAAGGGTGCAGACCGTCGCTCCTGATTCGAGAGACGGGCCGGGTGTGGTTATTTGCGGGTATACGCGTGGTGCATAATCCGGCCCGGTCGCGCGACGCTGACCGGTATCTGGCCGAAAAGAGGATTTACATGAAGATCACCGCCGTCAACCCCTGGCTAATCAGCGCGGACTGGGACATGCGACCGGGGGGCGACCTGCCGAGGAACCCGACGACGCGGGAATTCCTGTTCGTACAGGTTGAGACGGATGCCGGGATCACGGGATGGGGCGAGATCACCCCGTTCCCGATGCTGGTTGGTAATCGCGCCATGCACGCGTTCGTAAAGGAAATGGCGGTGCTGGTGGTCGGCGAGGACCCGTCCAACATCGACTACCTGTGGCACAAGATGTTCCGGAGGATGACCTACGTCGGCTCCCGGGGCGCGACGACCGCTGCGATCAGCGCCATCGACATCGCCCTGTGGGACATACGGGGCAAGGAGCTGGGCCAGCCGATCTACAAACTGCTCGGCGGTGCGGTGCGGGACAAGATTGGCCTCTACTGCCACCCGCCAGAGCCACAGGACCCGGTGAGCGCGGCGATAGACGCGAAGGAGATCGTGGCTTCAGGCCATCGGGCGTTCAAGTTTGACCCGTTCATGCACGCCATACCCGAGGGCAATGCCTGGTACATGGACGGCCAGCTCTCCAAACGCGGCGAGGAAGAGGCGGTTGAGATCACGGCCGCGATCCGCGAGGCGGTGGGGCCGGAGATCGAGTTGTTGGTCGACGCTCACGCCATGTTCAACGTGCCGACGGCGGTCCGGCTGGCGCAGCGGCTGGAGCCGTTCGACATCCTGTGGTTCGAGGAGCCGTGCCCGCCGGAAAGTTATCACGCGTTGAGGCAGGTGAAGGACCAGATCCCGCAGAAAATATCGGTCGGCGAGAGGCTTTACACACGCTGGGAGTTCGTCCCGATCCTGGAACTGGAGCTGGCGGACTACATCATGCCGGACGTGACCTGGACGGGCGGCATCACGGAGCTGAAGAAGATCGCAAACCTGGCGGAGGCGTACTACATACCGCTGTCGCCACACGATGCGGCGGGCCCGATCAACGTGATCGCCGGGGCGCACGTGAGCATGAACATCCCGAACTTCTACAAGCTGGAGACGAACAAGTACGACCTGTCGAACTACAACCCGTTCATCGACCACCCGCTCGATATCCGGGAGGGTGACCTGTACGTGAGCGACCGGCCGGGGCTGGGGCTGGAGATCGACCTGGATTACCTGAAGGGGCACGCGCTGGAGGGTTACGGGGGGTAGTTGGGGTTGAGCGGAATTGGGTGGATGTGACCCGTGGGTGGTCTTTACGCCCGGGTTGGCGCGCTCGCGCGTTGTCCTTCCGGGCAAGGGCCCCCTCACCCCAACCCTCTCCCGCGGTGGGGAGAGGGGGCAAGTTACTCAGGCTGGATAAACGGTGAAAGAGGATCCGAATGTGGACCTTGGAAGATGTTCTTGATGTTCTCAACGACAACTGGCAGCGCGCTACGTACGGAGCTGTACCAGGCGTCGTCGGAGGCATCGCACGAGGTGTAATGGGAGGTCGCGTTAAGTGTCACAGAGATTCATAGGTGGTACGTAAAAGTGACGGTTCGCCAGGCGGTTATGTCCCGAGTGAAATGCACCCGGAGTTGTTTTCGGAACAATACGTCATCGATACCCCCGGAGAGTTGCGCTCATGGCTTGGCGAAGCGAACTGATTTGTGCGATCAGTCATTCTGAGGCCAGAGGCCGAAGAATCTCGTCGGTAGTCTGAAACGATGGGATTGGTACCACCCTCACCTCAACCCGCATTCTGATCTGAGGGGAAGGGGCAAGTTGCACTAGCCTGTCGCAATTGCCGCCTTACCCGTTGTCATCCCGATCCTTCCCGGGAAGAACGAGGAGACTTCACCGGCTCGCCTTATTTACATAGACCTCGGTTGCCGGAGACGATTTTTCGGGCCGAACGAAAGCGTCATGCCGCCCCGGTGCGGCGGGCTCGGATCAGGGCGAACAGGTAGATCGTGAGGTAGCTTCGGTAGGGGCGGAACCGGTCTGCGTATGTCACCAGTTCGGCGGGCGTCATCGGCTTGCCGTTCACCAGTTCGCCGAGGGTTTTCTGCAGGGCTACGTCGCCTGCCGGGAGGGCGTCGGGGCGGCCCAGGCCTCGGATTAGCAGCCAGTGGACGGTCCAGGGGCCGATGCCGCGAAGCTTCAGCAGCATGCGTTCGACTTCGTCGTCGTCCAGGTCGGTGAGGTGGTCTTCGGTTAGCCGGCCGGATGCGAACTCGTCTGCGAGGCCGATGGTGTACTCGGCCTTTCGCCGGCTCAGGCCGAGGGCTCTGAGGTTTTCTACGCTCGCCCCGGCCAGGTCTTCCGGGCGCGGGAAGAGGGCGTATGGCTGGCCTTCGACCTCCCCGCTGCGGCCGTAGGTTTCGGTGACGCGGCGGCGGAGCGCTGCGGCGACGTTAGCGCTGATCTGCTGGCCGAGGACCGCCCAGGTGATCGTCTCGAAGAGGCTTGCCGCCCGGGTCAGGTGCAGGCCGTGGAACTGCTGCACAAGCGGAGCCAGCGGCGGTTCGGTGGCGGCGATGTCGTAAAACCCCCGGGGGTTGCCGTGGGCGCCGACTACACGTTCTACCTGTTGTTTCGCTCGCGTGGTCGTGTTGCTCGATAGCGGCCCGGGGTGGCCCGACAGCGTGACGCTGAGCGACGGTTCCTCCACCGTTCCCGTCGACCGGACATTGACCATCGCCACCGTGTCTCCGAGGTCGACCGGGCGTGTGAGCGTTACGCCGTCGAACGCGTCTGCGCCTTCACGTCCCCGGTAGTGGGTGATGAAGTTGGCGTTGGCCGCGAAGTCGTACGGAGGACAGGGGGTGATGGTGAAGCTGAACGAGGCGTTGAGAGTCATGGGCCGGGAGATGCTTCGCAGCGGCTCAGGATGACTTGTGGACGGAGACCTGATCCGGCATCGGCGCATATGTAGCGGCGGGGCTTGCTCCGCCCTATCGGTGTCGTGGTGATGACGTGCATGGGTCGATTGGTATCGCCCCCGGGCGGATGGTTCGTTGCAGCAGCCGGCGTCGCCCCTACGGTGTTGTTGCGGGACGGTCCTTCGAGAGCCTCAGGACGCGGCGTTTTTCGGCATTATCGTTCGTTTTTGACGGCTTCACGGACCAGCGGCAGGACGGTCCGGGCTACGCGTTTGGCCTCTTCCACGTGCGGGTAGCCGGAGAGGATGAACTCGTCGATGCCGAGTCGCCAGTAGGCCATAAGCTCGTCTGCGACCTGTTGAGGATCACCGACGATGGCGGTGCCGCAGTTGACGCGGACGGTTGATATGCCGTTCCAGAGGCGCTCACCGACCCGGTGCTCTTCGTAAGAGCGTGACTGCGCCCGCTGGCCGACCATCGCCGTGCCGGTGAACGCTGCCTGGCGCTGCTGCTCGACCACCACCTGCGCCCTGGACAGCAGGTCCTGCGCGGCGTCCCATGCCTCGGCCTCGGTGTCCCGCACGATTATGTGCGTGCGCAACCCGAACTCGGCGGGCCGGTTGTTGGCCTCGAACCGGGCGCGTGCGCGGTCCATCAGCCCGGCGGTGGCGTCGAGTGGCTGTATCCACATGAGCAGCACGTCCGCTTGCTTGCCCGCCAGTTCCAGCGCGCTGTCGGATGCGCCGCCCAGGTACCAGCGTGGTCCGTCGCCGAACGGCGTGGGGGACACCATCGCGCCTTCCAGCTTGATGACATCGCCGTCAAAATCCACCGGCTCCGGCTTGCTCCACAGCAGTTTGGACGCCTCGATGAACTCGGTCGCCAGCGCGTACCGCTGGGCGTGGTCGCTGTGCACGCCGAGCCGCTCGAAGTCGCCCTGGATGCCGCCCGGGACGATGTTTATATCCAGCCGGCCGCCCGAGATGTTGCTGAGCGCGGACGCCATCTGCGCCCACATGCCGGGCGAGATGAAGCCGGGACGGACGGCGACCAGGAAGCGAATGCGCTTTGTGACGGCGGCGAGGGCGGTGGCGGTGGTCCACGTCTCGGCGAGGGGCGCAGACTGCTCGAACAGCCCGTTGGCGAAGCGCGTCGGGATCAGGAGGCCATAGTACCCGGCGTCCTCTGCCGTCTGCACGACCTCCCGAAGGTACTCGAAGGTGGGCGGACGCTCGGCGCGCACGGTACCGATGTGCTCGCCGTCGCCGTCGATGGGGACGAACCAGTCGAAGCGCGGTTCAGGGCGGGATTGTGAGGGCATGGGGTCATTATGCGCGAACGGGGTGGTTGGGGGAGGAGTCGAGGGAGTGGGGTGAAACGGCGGCGCCCTTCGAGAGCCTCAGGGCGGGTGGATAAGCCCGGGATTTGATCCCGCCCGGCGGCGCGGTCCCGGCGGCGGCTACGCACGACAGGCTTCTCACATAATCCTCATGTCAGGCCGGGCCGACATCGTGCTCAATGCGCCGTACGCGGCCATCTCGTCTAACGATGGATGAGGCAACGCGGGCCGCGGGCAAAACCGACACACATGGAGACCTCCCATGGAACTTGGATTCTTCACCATGCCCCTGCACCCTCCGGGGTCTGACTACACCAAGTCTCTGGATGACGATCTGGATCAGATAGTGCTACTTGACCGGCTGGGCTACAAGGAGGCGTGGATCGGCGAGCACTTCACCAGCGAGTGGGAGAACATCCCGAACCCGGACCTGTTCATCGCAATGGCGCTCGCGAAGACGGAGAGCATCGTCTTCGGAACCGGCGTCACGTGCATGCCGAACCATGATCCCTTCATGCTCGCCCACCGTATCGCCCAACTGGACCACATGGCCCACGGAAGGTTTATCTGGGGCGTCGGCGCCGGGGCTTACGTAGGTGACTGCGTGGTATGGGGCTACGACCCGTCCACGGAAGAGAACCGCAGGATGATCAGGGACGCGATCGATACGGTCCTCGATATCTGGGATGACCCCAAGCCCGGCCTTTACGAGAAATGGAACTGGAAGTTCACGATCCCCGAGCCGCTGCCGGTGGCCGGCCTGCGGACGCATCTCAAGCCCTATCAGAAGCCCCACCCGCCCATCGCCGTGGGCGGTGTTTCGCCGCACTCAAACACCCTCGCCTTCGCCGGCGAAAAGGGCTGGATCCCCATGAGCATCAACCTGGTGCCCACGCGGATCCTCAAGACCCACTGGGATGCGGTAGAAGAAGGCGCCAGCATATCCGGGCTCACCCCGGACCGTTCTGCGTGGCGCATCTGCAAGGA
>JADFRU010000368.1:0-2429 GCA_022561115.1 Chloroflexota bacterium
CTACGATCACGCCGTCCAGGTCAAAGCAGACGGCCCTGAACGTTCCGCCTGAAACCGGCCCACCTGAATCAAAAGAACTCACGCTTAGACCGGGTGAACGATCGACTCAAGCTCTTCGCCCCGCGCCAGCCGTGAGACGTTGGCCATCGCGAAGTCGGTGGAGCGGATACCTGACTCCTGCGCCAGGCTGGCCAGGTGAGGCGTCACGATGACGTTGTCCATCGTCAGCAGCGGGTTGTCGGTCGGCGTCGGCTCCTCTTCAAGCACGTCCAGCCCGGCCCCGAAAATCTGGCCTGACTTGAGGGCCTCGATCAGCGCCGCTTCGTCAACGACCGGCCCCCGACATGCGTTGATGAGGATCGCCGTCGGCTTCATAAGCTCCAGCTCGCGGGTGCTGATCATGTGGCGGGTTGAGCGGTCAAGCGGGACGTGAAGGGTGACGAGATCCGATGTGCTCAGCAACTCGTCCAGGTCAACGCGCCTCGCCCGCGTCTCCTGTTCCACCTCCCCGGAGATCGGCACGACATCGGAGTAGATCACCTCGCACTCCCAACCGCGCAGCCGGCGCGCTACCCGTGAGCCGATCTGGCCCAGGCCAACGATGCCGACGGTCTTGTCGACAAGGTTGTGATACTCCTCCTGCTCCCCGGTCACGCCGGCCATCCACGTGCCCTCACGGATGCTGGAAAGCTGGAGATTCATCTTCCGGTAGACAGAGATCATCAGTGTGATGGCGTGTTCCGATACCGCCACGGAGTTGCCGCCGCCGTTGTTGGCGACCAGCACACCACTTTCCCCGAGCGCCGTCTTGTCCAGGTAGTCCGTCCCGGCGGAGGTCGTCTGGACCAGCCGCAGGTTTGGCAGTTTCAGCGCCAGCGCCGTCGTAATAGCGCGCGGTGCGGCGGGAATTATGGCGATCGCATCCCGCGCCTGACCGATAACCTCGTCCTCGTTTAACGCGCTGTCGATCCAGCGGACCTCTACCGATCCTCCGTGCTGGAGCGCCAACTGTTCGTACCGCTCTGTCACCGCCCGCGTGCGCGAGTCGTCCGGTCCGATCACCGCTACCAGGGGCAGGGACATGGAAGGTCACTCCTCAAGAATTGCCTGAAATTACATCTTGCCGGGTGTCGAACCGGGAACCGCAGCTCCGCCGGGAGCTATTCTTCGCGGCACGATACCAAAAACAGCCGGATTATAGCCCCGGAACCGCGGTATACATCCCGTCCGGCCTTTCCAACCCCCACCTCACAGCGGGTCCTATAATCCCGGCCAGCGCCCCGGGCCCGGCGTTCACCGGCCACGCACAATGGGAACGCAGGCGGCGCGACCGCTGTCATAGACGCCCTTGAGGAGCGCGAAATCAACCACGGCGAGCGGTATTCGATAGACGATTATGAGTAAAAAATCAGCGCTCTTTTACGATTACCCGCCGGGTGACGGCGATGTTTTCGGACAGGGACGTCGAGAGCGCATCGGTGAGCTGACCGACCTCTACCCACACGTCGTGAACGCCGGTAACTTCGACAACCATGCAGAGGCCATTTCAGACATTGAGGTGATCTTTGCCACCTGGGGTATGCCGCGTTTCACCGATCACCATTTTTCGTGCCTTCCAGATCTGAAAGCCGTCTTTTACGCCGCCGGTAACGTAAAGGCGTTCGCCGAGCCGCTAATCCGGAAGGACGTCATCCTGGTCAGCGCATGGGACATCAACGCCATCCCGGTCGCCGAGATGTGCCTGTCCCAGATACTGCTCTCCCTACGCGGATACTTCAGGGCCACCCGACGATATCGCGACCTCAAGACCGGTGCGGCAAAGTCGTTTGCCCGCAGCGGGGTGTTCGGTGAAACGGTCGGGCTGATCGGCATGGGCAAGATTGGAGTGCGCCTGCGCCGCCTCCTGTCCGGCTATCCGATCAAGGTGATCGCATACGACCCGTTCCTCACCCCGGAACGGGCGAAAGAGCTGGACGTGGAACTGGTGTCGTTGAGCCAGGTCTTCGAGCGTTCCCTGGTTGTGAGCAATCACACGCCTGATCTCGACTCCACCCGGGGCGTGCTGACGGCGACCCATTTTGAAGCGATGCGAGAAGGGGCGACATTCATAAACTCGGGACGGGGCGCCCAGGTCGTCGAGGACGATTTGATCCGAGCGCTGCGTGACAGGCCCGATCTCACAGCCCTCTTGGATGTAACTTCGCCCGAACCGCCGCCGGACGCCTCCCCTCTCTGGGACCTCACCAACGTAATCATCAGCCCGCACGTCGGTGGCACAATCGGTGACGAGGTGGTGCGACTTGCTGACTGCGTTATCGAGGAGTTTGAGCGCTGGACGGACGGCCGTCCACTTAACTACCGGGTCACGTCGGACGTCCTCGCCAGCATGGGTTAGGGTCAGGATAGGTTAGGGGTCGTTGACGCATTAT
>JADFRU010000033.1:0-9544 GCA_022561115.1 Chloroflexota bacterium
TTCATATCGAGTCCTGATCGATCGCCATATCAACCCCATCATGGGTAACTTGCCTCTCGAACGGATAACCCCGCGTGACGTTGACGCGATGATCGGTGCCATGAGGACCAAGGGCCTGACGGAGAACACCGCGTTGCACGCGTTTTCGGTGCTTCGGCGAGCGTTACGGGATGCGGAGCGCAAGGGACTGGTCGCCCACAACGTCTGCCGACTGGTCGATCCTCCGAAGCGAGCACCGTACGAGGTCAACGCGCCGGAAATGGACGCCATGGTGGACATCCTCACCGCCGCCGAAGACACCCAGTACGGTCCGATCCTCAACTTCATGGCCCGAACCGGCGTTAGGCGCGGCGAGGCCGTTGCACTGAAGTGGCGAAACGTCGATCTGAAGTCCGGGGTTGCAACCGTCGTCGAAAGCGCTGTCCGCGTGCCAGGTCAATCGATCATGTTCCGCCCCACGAAATCGGCCGCAGGTCGCAGGGGAATTGCCCTGGACCCTCGTACCGTGGCCCTACTGCGCCAGCACCGGGCGCGGCAGAACGAACACATACTCGCACTCGGTGGCGCCTACGAAGACCAGGGGCTCGTTTTCAATGGGATACGGGGCGGGCCTTTGGACCTTGACGATGTGTCCCACCAGTTCAAGCGGATTGCAATTCGAGCCGGGCATCCGGACGTGACGTTGCACGGTCTCAGACACGGCCATGCCGCGGGCCTCATAAAGACCGGCGCCCACCCTCGGGTGGTGCAAGAGCGACTTGGCCACGCGTCGGCAGCATTCACGCAACAGGTGTACGGCCACGTCGCCAAAGGGCTCCAGGAGCAGGCCGCTAATGCCTTTGCCGACGCACTGGACGAGACTTCCAGCTGACCCACTGGTTGCAAAATGGTTGCAAATCGCGAAAAGGCCCCGGCGGAATCACCCGTCCGGGACCTTCATTTAGCGGTCCATCGCTACGTTCAACTTAGCTTTGTGGCGGGAGCGTGAGGGAGTCGAACCCCCCGAAGACATCGAAGGATGCCCCCCATCGGGTTTGAAGTCCGTGGAGCCCACCAGAGCCCATACACTCCCGAGGCAGGCCGGGACAGTTTACGCCCGGCCGGGCCCGGATTAACCTCAATTACGGTTCACGTTACGACGCAGAAGTTTGTGATCGTGTGGGAACCGGGCCGTTTCGTCCCCGCAAGCCGGCCATTCAAGGGTTATTTTTGTCCTTCGATAGCCTCAACCGCAGGGTCAGTGGCGAGGCGAGAACGAAGGCGTCCCATCCTGAGGCTCTCGAAGGATCTGCGTTGGACCGGCCGTTGACCGTCGCCGGAATTCGCCGACTCGGGAATCGGTCCACAACGCGAAGAGACAGCCGGGCCATGCGGCTCCGGCTGTCTCAAGATCGGGCTATCTGCCCTGAAGGTTCTCGCCGTTTTTAGGCGATCGATTCCTTCAACCGCGCCTCAAGGACGTTCTTCGGAACTGCGCCGACCACCTGGCCGACGGGCTCCCCGTTCTTGAAGATCAGCAGCGTTGGGATGCTGCGTACGCCGTACTTGCCGGCGGTAATCGGGTTCGAGTCAACATCGACCTTGGCGAACTTGATCCTGCCGTCGTACTCGGCCGCAAGTTCATCGACTACCGGGGCGACCATCTTGCATGGGCCGCACCAGTCGGCCCAGAAATCGACCAGCACCGGCAGGTCGGACTGAAGGACGTCGACATCAAAACTGCTGTCCGTGACAGCGGTGGGCTTGCTCATCTTTTCTCCTAGAGGGTCCCGTGCTCCAGCACGCGGACCGTGTTCGTGCTATCTGCAAACTTAGATTCGGATAGCGCTACCGAGATGCAGGACCGAGATATCTCAGGTCATCTGGCCTTCCCGAGCGAGAATGGCCGATCAGTCTGCTGCTGCTACTCCAGCTTCGCGCAGTACGGGCGCTTTCGCCAGCGAGACATGTCGTAAGGGTAAACCCCTAACCGACGGCGAGGTGTCGATATCGTCCGAATTCTGGACCCCCGTGACAACTTCAGCGAACAGTGTCGTGACCGAAACAAATCCCCTGTGGGGAGACGACAGACGAACAAATGCGAAGTCCGGCAGCCGGGACGCAGAAGCGTCCGGCTCGGCCGTGATGGCGACCCGGTCTCCCTCACTCACGCCCAGCGTGGATGCGTCCTCCGGGTGAACCTCTATCCATGTGTCGCGCTCAACATGGTTCATATCCTGATCGTCCCGGACAACCCGCATGTCCTCCTCCGGACGCAACAGCACCCGCCCGTGGGCCAGGGTGAACGGGAACTCCTCGTCCGGCCGGGAGATCGGCTCGCGTATCGCCATCGGTACGAGCGAAATCCGTGCTTCAGACGTGTCCTTGGACGTGAGCTCGGACGTACCCGTAGACGTAGCGGGGGCCGAGAACAGGATCGGCGTCCCGCGGGAGTCGTCTTCGCGTGCCGGCGTCTGTATGCCCCGGCTCTCAAGCCTTTTGTGTGACAGCCCCGCGTAGTCAGGGACGACCTTTCGGATCTCCTCGAACACCTCCGAGGATGATTCGTAATCGAAGCCGTTACCGCCCATGACGGTCGCAAGCCCGGCCAGCGTTCGCCAGCCCTCGCGTTCCTCGTGGCGCAGCGTGAGGCCCGGGTTCACCTTCTGCACCCGGCGTTCAAGGTTCGTAACCGTCCCGGACACCTCGGCGTACGTCGTCGCCGGGAACACCACGTCAGCCCGTGACGCCGTCTCGGACATGAACACGTCAGAGACCACGAGGAACTCCGGCTTTTCGATGCCGCCCGTTGTGATCCCCGCGGCATCCGGGTTCCAGCCGTCCGCCATCACCACGAGCGCCTTGATCGCGCCGTTGCTGACGCCGGCGATCATCTCCCTTACCGCTTTCCCGCGTCTCTGCGGGTAAACGCCTCCGGTTATCGCAGCCAGCGCATCGCGATCGGATTCTGAGGATACCGGCCGGTATCCTGGCAACAGGCACGGCGCTGCGCCGACGTCGTTGCCGCCCTGCGTGTTGGCGCCCGAGAACAGCGGGTACAGCCCGCCGCCCTCGCATCCGATGTTTCCCGTCAACAGGGCCAGGTTCATGACCGCTGACAGCAGGTCCGCGTGATCGTCTGCGATAACGTCGTCCGTGCCGTGCAGGAGAGACGCCGGGTGCCCGGCCCCGTAGATCCGCGCGGCCGCCCGGATATCGTCCTCCGTTACCCCGGTGATCTGGGAAACGCGCATCAGGTCAAATGACCAGATCGCCTTCTTGAAATCCTCCAGCCCCTCAACCCGGTCCCGGACAAAATCCTTGTCTTCCAGCGCCTCGTCCAGGATCACCCTGGCCATGCCGCCCAGCAGCGTGATCTCGGTTCCAGGTTGCGGCCGGAGCCAGATCGATGCGTACCGGGTCAGCTCTGTTTCTCGCGGGTCTATGACGATCAAGCGCGCGCCGGCGCGTACGGCCTTTTTCACCGGCACGGCGAGCACGTTCTGCTCTTCTGTCGGGTTGCCGGCGACGACCAGCACACACTGCGACTTCTCGATGCCCCAGATGGGGTTGGTGGCCGTGCCGTGACCGGGTTGCTGCGCCAGTGTCGCCAGCAGCTCGCCCGAGCGATTCAACCCCGTGTCAACGTTATTTGTCGCCAGCACGGTGCGTGCGAACTTCTGGCCGACGTAGTGGTCCTCGTTAGTGCCGCGCGGTGACAGGATCACGCCGCGCTCTTCCGGAAGATGCCGTGACAGGCCCTGGGACGCCGTCTCCAGGGCGATCTCCCACGTGGTGCGCTCAAGCTCTCCATCAATGCGCACCATCGGGTACTTCAAGCGCCGAACGTGGTTCGGGTAGTCGTAACCGAACTTGCCTTTGAAGCAGGCCTGGCCGTGCGCCGCTTCGCTGGACAGATCGCCGGTCATCCGCACGACCTTGTTCCGGTCATTTATGTCCATCACGAACTCGCACCCGACCGGGCAGTTGGTGCAGACGGTCTTGACCTTGAACGCCGCCTTTTCCCACTTGTAGTCGCGCTCCACGAGCGCGCCGGTCGGGCAGGCGTCGATGCATGCTCCGCAGAACTCGCAACCGGACTCAAGCAGCGATGTCCCGTGAGAGGTGCCGACGAGCGCAACCCCGGAACGGGAGATGAGCGAAAGCGCTGTGTCACCGCGTACCTCGTCACAGGCGCGCACACAGCGAACGCATACGATGCAGAGGTTGTAGTCGCGATCGTAGAACGGGTCGTCCGTGTGTATCGGAAGATTGCGCCGGTGGTAGTTGAGCGGCGTGGTCATGTCCAGCTTCATGAACCGGACGGTGTCTTTCAGCTCACAACGCTCGTTCTTGGGGCAGATCGTGCATCGGTCGGTCACGCCGACATGGCGCTGGCAGATGTCCTGGGGTCCGCACAGTTCGACGCGGTGGCAGGTCAGGCAGCCGTGTGGATGCTCCGACATGAGCAGGTCGGTTATCCCGCGCCGGAGTTCTACGACCTCTTCGGTATTGGTCTCGACCACCATGCCCGGCGCGGGCGGCGTCGTGCATGATGCCTGGATGCCCTTGCGGCCCCCGGCCTCGGTCGACACGACGCACAACCGGCATGCGCCGTAGGGCTTCATCCCGGGAAAGTAGCAGAGGTACGGGATGTAGATATCCGCATCCTGCGCCGCCTGGATGATCGTCTGGCCGGGACGAGCCTCGATCTCCCGGCCGTCCACGGTAAACTTGATCGTGTCATCCGCCATACGGCGCAGTCTCCTGGGCTTGCTACTTCCGGATTGCTTCGTTTCGGGTGGACGCTCGTTCACCCGGAAGATGCCGGACCTGGATCGTCGAAATCCCTTCTCCCGGGCGGAGAGGGACAGTGTGAGGGAGCGTTCCAACCGTGGAGACACGCCCTCTTTCAGTCTTGAGCAAAGCGGCTACGGCCTCGTCCGGGTTGGTATCAGCATGAGGCCGTCACCACAGGCGCCCGTCGGACACTTCTTATCTTCAAGATGTGAACGGAAGTCGGCCTCAAAATACTTCAGCGCTGACGCAACCGGGTTGTAGCCGAGCTGGCCGTGGCCGCAGAGCGAGCCCATGCGCATGCTGGAGCCCATCCGTTCCATGAGCGCCAGGTCGTCTTCCCTGCCCTCGTTCTGCGATATCCGTTCGAGCGTCTCGACCATGTGGGTCATTCCGAGGCGGCAGGGGAAGCATTTGCCGCACGACTCGAACTGGTTGAACGACATCAGGTTCCGGGTCAGGTCAACGGCGCACACGTCCTCGTCTCCGATGATGATCCCGCCGGACCCGAGGCTCCCGGTCGTCTTGGCTATCGAGTCGAAATCTATCGGCGCGTCGAAGCCCTCTTCGCCGATAGGCCCGAACAGGGGGCCGCCGGCCTGGAACAGTTTCATCTTCTTGCCGCCGGGGATACCGCCGGCCAGTTCTTCTACGGCCTGGCGAATGGTGAGCGATCCCATCGCCACCTCGTACATGCCGGGCCGGTTGACGGCCCCGGTGATGCACAGGATGGCGGTGCCGGAAGTTGATTCGATGCCGATGCTTTTGAACGCGTCCGCTCCGTTACGGATGATCTCAGGCGCGTACGCCAGCGTTTTGACGTTGTTGATATTGCTCGGCTTGCCCCACAGGCCGGCGGCGGCCGGGAACGGGGGCCTGTAGCGGGGCATCGAGCGTTTACCCTCGATAGCCTCCATCAACGCCGTTTCCTCACCCGCCACGTACGAGTCACCGGTGAGCACCACCTCTACCTCGTAACTGAAATCGCTGCCCAGGATGTTCTGGCCCAGCAACCCGGCGGCGTACGCATCCCGCACGGCCCTGCGCGAGTTCTCAATCGGGAGCGTGTGGCCCTGCCGGAGGAAGATCACGCCGTTCGATGAGTTAGTGGCATACCCGGCGAGTATCAGCCCCTCTAACAGGGTGTGCGGGCAACTCTCAAGGATTCCCTTGTCGTTAAACGCCCCTGGGTCGCCTTCTTCGCAGTTGCAGAGGATGTACTTGACCGGAGCCGGGTTGGGCGCAAGGAAACCCCACTTGACGCCGGTCGGGAACGCTGCTCCTCCCCTGCCCCGCAGGCCGGAGTTCTTCACCTCGTCCAGCACCGCCGCCGGGTCCATGTCTGAGAGCGCCTGCTCGAGCGCCTGGTAACCGCCGTTTGCGATGTACTGGGATAGATCGGTCGGGTCGATATCCCCGCACAGGCGCGTCGCCAGCCTGGTCTGGGGGCGGATTGTCGGCAGGTCAGACAGGCGTGTCGCTGCGCCCAGCCCATCCGGCTGACGGTCACCGTGCCACGCAAATACCCTGTCGGCGTTCGCAACGCCGGACCTGACGTGCCCCGCCACGATATCGACCGTCTCGTCCGCGCTGAGGTTCGAGTAAAAGACGCGCGATCCGCCCGGCATCTGTACGTCGATTAGCGGCTCTGCGTAGCAAAGGCCCATCGATCCGACCAGGCTGACCGTGGCTTCAGATCCGAGGGCTTCTGCGAGCGCTTCGTAAGCTGCCTGGGCCCCGGCCGCCTCGCCCGAAGTTCCCAGCCCGACGCGGACCCAGGGTTTGTCCCCTGCGGTAAGGGCCTGCCACTCCTTGTCCGCTTTCTGGCGGAGTTCGGAAAACGCTACCGACATATGACTTCGTTTCCGCCCGTGAGAGAGTTCGCCATCCTGGACCGCACTAAACGCCCTTTAGCTTGACGATGACCGCCGCCGCCGAATCCGGTGACATACGGCCCTTCATGTGATGATCGACCGCTATGACCGGTGCGAGCGCGCAGGCGCCAAGACAGGTGCTGTAGCGCAGCGTCAGCTTCCCGTCGTCGGTTTCCCCCTCACCGTCAACGCCCAACTCCGTGTGAACGCGCTTCATGATGTTCTGCGCGCCGTTCAGGTGGCAGGACGGCCCCCAGCACACGTCTATGGTGTGCTCGCCGGGCGGGGTGAAGCGGAAATTGGTGTAGAACGACGCCACACTCCAGACCTCGTTGATCGTGGCGTTGACGTGTGTTGCCGTCTCTTCGATAGCCTCGTCCGAGATGTAGTGAAGTTCATCCTGGACGGCGATCAGCGACGACAGAACGGTTACGGTCGGCTGCTGCTGGGATTGCAGGGCCGTCCGTGCACGACTTCTCAGGTCATCGTTGTGGGGCAACTCGTCGCCGGCGGGCGCTGTGCCGTCGCTCAAGCGTGGCTCCTCGGCTCAGAAAAACAGGGCTTGCTACAGGCATCACAAATATAGCAGGGCCGTTCGGGGCCAGCAATCGGCACGCACACGAGTCGCGGACGCCTGTCACGGACACGAGATGGTCGGGAAACCTGAGCGTACATATGCTCCCTCATCCGGCCAGCAACTCCAGCACCCGATCGTGGAGCAGGCCGTTTGTGGCCACCAGGTTGTCCAGATCAACGCCCCGTGCGCCATCCCGGTTGGTGGCCCGGCCACCCGCCTCTTCAATGATCGTGGGCATGGGCGCAACGTCCCATATGTGCATTTCCGCGTCGATGTGGATATCGATTCGTCCGGTTGCGACCAGCAGGTAGCCGTAACAATCGCTCCAGCCGCGGTCCTTCGATACAGCCCTGCGTAGCCGGTCGTACCCGTCAAAGGTCCCAACCTCGTCAAAACCCTTTACCGAGGTCACAGACATGCAGGCGTCGCCGAGGTCCGATACGACGGACACGCGGGCGGGCCGCGCTTCTCCCGGAAGTGACTCCCCGGCCTGAAGTGGGGCGACCTGGTTTGCCCACCACGCGCCAAGGCCCGAGCCTGCCCACACAATCTCGCGCAGCGCCGGGAAAGCGACGACCCCCGCCACCGGCTCGCCGTCGAGTTCAAGTCCGATCATCGTCCCCCACAGCGGCACGCCGCGGACGAACGACTCGGTGCCGTCCACCGGGTCCAGGTACCAGCGGTAACCGGTCGTGCCGGACTGCTCGCCGAACTCCTCACCAAGGATCGCGTCGTCCGGGAAAGAGTCAGCCAGGGTTGCCCGGATTAACTGTTCAGCCTCACGGTCTGCGCGCGTAACAGGGGAAGAATCGTCTTTCCTGTCGATTACAAGGCCGGACGACTGGAAATATCCGAGCGCGTGTTCCCCGGCGGCCCGCGCCGCGCCGACGGCGAGCTCAAGCCGGGAGCGGATGGCGTTTGTGTCCGCTGTTGACGGGGTGGTCATGGACTCACTTTACCGGGACGTGTTCGGCTCTCGCGAGTGCTACGGCTTGCAGGCGATCCGCCAATCCGGGGCACGAGCGTTTCCGCCGTCACGCGCGGCGCGTAAAGGTTCCTCGATTTCGCCCGGAATGACATTTTGTTGGAGCTGTGTGATCGCGGGAATCGCGTCGCCGGTCTGAGCCGATGTGTTGCGACCGGGAATCGACCCTACTCTTGCCCTTCAGGCGCGCCGGCGCGACGGGCGACCGCTATGTCTTCGGTCGTGTCCCGCTGGATTGTCGGGGTGAAGGTCATGTCGTCGATCATCGTGCGCGCAGGTAGCGTCGCTGCGAGGAGAATGCCCGCTGCGATATCTTCCGGTCCCATCATCGTCGAACGCGCCTCGGCGTTCGGCACGAGCGGGCGGTTGTTCAAGATCGGAGTGTCAACCTCGGCCGGGTAGATCGTGGTCGCTCTGATCCCTTTCTGGCGTAGTTCACTGCGCAGCGAGTCCATGTAGTTCTTGGCGGCGGCCTTGGCAGGCCCGTACGCGATTCCGCCGAGCAGCCCGCCGCGGAGAGCGGCCATCGATGACACCAGGATTACGGTGCCCTCGCCCGCCTCCAGCATCGCCGGAAGCAACGCCTTCGTCAGCATGGCCGGTCCGGTCGCGTTGACGGCCATCACGCTGTCCCACTCCTCACGAGAGATCCATCGGGCGCTGCGAACCTTTGAGCTGTGGCCGGCGTTGTTCACCAGGATGTCAACACGGCCGTGCTTCTCAAGGGCGTAATCGGCAAGCGCCATGACGGAGGCCTGATCCTCCATGTCCGTGGACTTAGCGGTTGCCTTCCCGCCGGCGGCGGCGATCTCAGCGACCACCTGCTCCAACGGCTCCATGCGACGCCCGGCGATCACGAGTTCAGCGCCCTCCTGAGCAAACATCAACGCGGCGCTTCGGCCGATTCCGGTGCCTGCGCCCGTGATAAGGGCGACCTTGCCGTCCAGTTTGCCCATCAAACGTCCTCTCGGTCAGCTAGGTGATGTGTGAAAAAAGGCCGGACCCGGCCCCGTGAAAAGCCGCCGGAGTCTAGCACAGGATTCGTACTATCCAAACGTGAAACAGCCGCCGTGGTGAGCGCTATCCGCCACCGGTGCGCGGCCGAACGCGCTGGCCCGGGTTAACCGCCCCGCAGCATCATCGCAGCGACTTCCCGGCCCATGCGGATGCTGTAGTTGGTCCCGCGATCTTCCGGATAGATCTGCGTCGTGTTCGCCAGGAACAGGTTGTTTATCGGGGTCGGATGCTCCGGCATGCGCTGGGAGTAGTTCATGCCTATCACCGGCTGGGCGGCGCTCACCTTGTTGTGATGCACACGTTTAATCCATGACC
>JADFRU010000034.1:0-9539 GCA_022561115.1 Chloroflexota bacterium
CGGCTCACTCTCGGCCCGCACCGAATGGTACCGCCGGCCGGCGGGGATCTTCAAATCCGGCTGCACGATGGCAATCCCGCTAACGATCCGCTTGACCGGCTTCTTGCAAAAATAGATCCCGACCGACGATTGATCCTTCTCCGGTTTGCCGGTGGGGTGATAGTGGACTTGCAACACCAAGTCGCTGCCCTGTTTGACGAATCTGCCAAGACCGTCCGGCAACAGGCGCGGCATCAGCCCCGGCACCCAAGCGCCGAGTCCGCCGGTAGCCGCGACACCCGGTCCGCCGAAACTCTCGTAGCCCGGCTGGCCGTCCTTGCCGGCAAGTTTGCGCGCCGCGCCGGCCGCGTCGAGAAACATAATCGAATGATGCACCACGCGCCGATTGCCGGGCCGAAACTCGACCGCGCTCACCATCATGTCTTTTTCGATCTCAAGCGGAATCACGAAGCAACGATAGATGTCCTTGCCGCCGGCCGGAATCGAGAACGGCTCGGCCATCTTCACGATCAGGTCCGGCTCACCCAACTGCCAGCCCTCCGTGAATTCCGGCGGCCGGGGCAGATCCCCGGAATCGCCCTCGGGAGCCCCCGCGGCGGCCCACTTGCCGATCAACTCGATCTCGGCGTCCGTCAAACGGCGCTCGTTGCGGAACTTGCCGATGCCTGGCTCGGCTATGCTCGTGAGCAAACGACCCCGCCCACCAAGCACGTCCTCTAGCGCGGCCTTGAGCTGGTCCATCTCCGCCTGACGCCCGACGAACACGTCACCCGCAAGTGATTCTAGGGACGTGCCTTCGCGTTCCACTGTGTCGCCACGCGCTGCGAGGTCGATGGCGTCAAGAGCGTTGTAAACGTCTTGAGCGCTATCGGGCCGCTCGGAGGGGTCCTTGGCCAGCAGGCGCATCACCAGCGCCTCTAACGGGCGCGGACAGTCGCCGTTGTGCCATGTCGGGGCCACCGGCGGCGTGTTGATGTGCTGGCCGATGATGGCGATCTCGTCATCACCGAGGAACGGCGGCCGTCCCGTCACCATCTCGTAAAGCATCGCTCCGAGTGAGTACAGATCGGCCTTTGGCGTGATCTCCCCGCCGGTGGCCTGTTCTGGGGGCATGTAGGAGACGGTTCCGACCATCATCCCCTCGCGGGTCAGGCGAGATCGGTCCGTCATCACGGCCAGCCCGAAGTCGCCGATCTTGGCGATGCCGTCCTCGGTAAGCCAGACATTCCCGGGCTTCAGGTCTCGATGGACGATGCCGCGGGCATGAGCGAACTCCAATCCCTCGCACACCGCCTTGCCGATCTCGATGGTGCGGTCCAGCGGGAGGCCGGCGCGCGCTGAGGCGGCCGGCACGTTCGCCAAATCGCGACCCACCTCCAAACCTCCTCCCTCTCGGGGAGGAGGCCTCAACTTGCCCCCTCCTGATTCAGGAGGGGGTTCGGGGGTGGTTTCGGCCAGCAACCCCTCCACATCACCCCCACCCATAAGCTCGGTGACCATGTAGGGCGTGCCGTCGTCCTCCTGACCGAGATCGAGCACGGCGACGATGTTGGGATGCACGCCCAACCGTCCCATTGCCTGGGCCTCGCGGGAAATACGTTCCTTCGAGGTCTCGTCAAAGCCCTCGGTCTTTATGAGGGCGAACGCGACCTCGCGGTCCAGCAGTGTGTCGTGGGCCTGGTAGACGCGCTTCTTGCCGCCCTCGCCCAGGAACTTGCTGACCTGGTAGCGGCCTCCGGCGAAGGAGGTTGGTTCGGTCTCGCCGCCGGGTGCGTCCGGGGGCATGTCCGGCGCGCCCGGCATGTCGGCGCCACTTTTCCCGGCCGGAACCTCACGGGCCGGATCCTCTCGGACCTCGCCCTCCAGCATGGTTTGAAACACGAGCGCGTCAGCATTGTCCGGTTCGATTCTGAGAACCATCCGGACACACTGCGCGACCTGCTCCCAATCGAGGCGATCCGCTGCAGACTCAGCCTGGTCTAACAGGCCGTCTATCCGCCTCTGCACCCGCTCGCTCGTCATGACGGGCCGGATCATACAGGTATCTCACGATCAAATCGGCGCTGAGACCGATAACGCCGGGCTTTTCTCCTGTGATCCCAGGGCGAGCGCCAGCGCGAATGCCAGCACAGCACGAACTCCGGCGGGAACGCTAGAGCGAACGCCAGCGCCAGCGAAGGGAAATCCCTTCTCCGAGCGGGAGAACTTTCGCCTCCCGCCACGGTCCGATGCGCGCCGTGCCCTTACCTGGGCGGGCGGTCGGACCAGAGCAGCAGCGGATTACGCGCACGGGGCTCGTTCGCCGCGCGCCCGGCATCGACGTCGCACGAAACACCCGCCCCGAGCCACTCCTCCGCCCATGCCGTGAGCGCCGCAACGACCGGGCGCAATGAGCGCCCCTTGTCCGTGAGCCGGTACTCGACCCGGACCGGCGTGTCCGGGATCACGGTTCGCTCGGCCAGTCCGGCCGATTCGAACTCCTTGAGCCGCTCGGACAGGAGCCGGTCGGATAGCCCGGGGATCGGTGCGCCGATCTCCGAAAAGCGCTGCGCTCCCGACAGCATCGAGCGCAGGATCGCGCCGCTCCAACGCCGGCCGATCAGCTCGACCGCCTCGTGGTAGTGGGGACAGAATCCGGTCAAATGGTTCGTAGCCATGCCAGCAGGTTACCAGAAGTAAGCAGCACCCATCACGTTCAGAACGCGTCTGTGCACCGCTTATGAAACATAAGCATCATATTAACTATCAGCAGGCCACTCAACAAACAAGGATCTCAGCTTTGAACGAACGTAGAATCAACATCCTCGCCATACCGGGCAGCCTCCGCCCGAATTCCATCAACCGCGGCCTGCTTGAGGCCGTACGCGAGGTTGCCCCGGTGGGGGTACAAGTGCAGATCTACGGCGGTTACGCCGAACTTCCGGTCTTCACCGAACCGCTCGACAACGGACCGGAACCGGAGAGCGTACGCGAACTACGGGAACAGATCCGGGACGCAGACGCGCTGCTATTTGCGACTCCCGAGTACAACGGATCCGTCCCCGGTGGACTCAAGAACGCGATCGATTGGGCATCCCGTCCGTACGGCAATTCGCCGCTGGCGGGCAAGCCTGCTCTGGTGGTCGGCGCAAGCCCGTCGCCCAACGGGGCCCGGTGGGCGCAGGCCGACCTTCGCCGGATACTCGGCGTCGCCGGGGCCGACGTTATCGATTCGGAACTGGCGGTCGGACGGGCGCCGGAACTATTCGACGCCGACGGTCAATTGACCGATCCGTCCACCCGTGAAGCGCTTGCCGATCGGCTGCGGACCCTGCTCGCCGCAGTACGCCAATACGAGGCAACACCAACGGCGGCCTGACCACGCGACCGCTCCGTACCTGCGCCCCACCAATTCTCTTGCCGATAGAGGCCTCCATGCGACAAGTCATCCTGAGCCGAGGCGAAGGATCTCCCGGGTAGTAGAGCGCAAGAACATCCAATGAACGGCCGCCATCAGGCGAGGAGATCTTTCTCCTTCCCCGGAGGGACCAGAATGGCTGCGATGATCTGCTGTCCAGACTCCCTGTCGCCCGGCCGCCTACCCCTCCCACAACGGGTGCCGCTTTGACGCCAGCACATCCGGGTCAAGGTCGTAGCCGAGCCCCGGCTTCTCGTTCAGGCGAAACGCCCCGTCGCTGATGTCCATCGGCTCCGTCAGCAGCTCGTTCTGCATCGGGATGTTTTCCACCGCGTGCTCCAGCCGGTAAAAGTTCGGCACGCTTGCGCACACGTGCGCCGCTGCGATCAGCTCCAGAGGGCCGGCCGGGACGCAGTGCGGTGAGATCGGGATGTAGTACGCCTCGGCCATCGTAGCGATCCGTTTGATCTCCGAGATTCCGCCGGTCCAGATTGTGTCCGGCATGATGAAGTCGGCCAGCCCGTCGCGGAATATCGGGACGAAGTCGAAGCGTGTGAACAGCCGCTCGCCGACGCAGATCGGCGCTGCGGTATTTTTACGGACCTGTTTCAGGGCGTCGAACGACTCCGGAGGCACCGGCTCCTCGAACCAGGCGATGTTGAACCGCTCGTACAGGTTGTTGGCGATTCGGATGGCGGTCGGCACGTTGTAGTGGCCGTGTGCGTCGATCAGGACCTCGTGGGCCGGCCCCACCGCTTCCCGCACCGCCGCCACGATGTCGTACCCGAGCTGCTCTCCCTCGTGCGATATCTGGCCGTCCTGGTACATCGAGTGGAAGGGCTGCATCTCCTGGAACGGGTCGTGCTTTGACGCCGTGTGGCCGAGGGCGACCATCGCCTTCGCCGCCGCCGCGTACTCGTCCGGCGTTCGTGCGCCCCGGAACCAGCCGTTGGCGTACAGCCGCACCGGGTTCCGGAACTTCCCGCCCAGCAGGTCGAACACCGGCCGCCCCGTCGCCTTGCCCTTGATGTCCCACAACGCCATGTCGAACCCGGCCACAAGCGTCGTCGGCAATCCGCGGGCGCCAATCTATGTGAAGCGGCGATACAGCTTGTGCCACAGGACCTTGATGTTGGCCGGGTCCTCGCCGATGAAGTCCTCCTTCACCATGTTGATCGCATGTGCCAGCAGGAAGCTGCCGCCCCGTCCGTACTTCGTCGCCTCGCCCCAGCCTGTGATCCCCTCGTCGGTACGCATCTCGATGAACGCCCAGGCGCTCTGGTCGTCGGTGTCGCCGTCGAGTCCGGGCTTGATCACGTGGGGGATGATCTCGGTGATCTTCATGGGGACTCCTTCAGTACGGGTGTGATTGCGATGCCGGAAAACTCGCTATGTACAGCTAGAAAACGGCCAATCCCCGATCGTAAACTCACCGCGAGTTTTCATATCGATCGGGTCTTAATGCGCATCGCGGGCTTCCGCGGGACGCGAGATATCAGATTTGTTTCGTCGGCGAGCTGACGCCGGGAGCGTTGGTGAGTCGATCGAGGCGGCGGCGTCCGGAATCCGTCGGCCCCGATCCGCAAAAAGTCCCCGGCCACGCCGGTCACATGTTCGCGCGCATCGGATTCCCCGGCCGCTCCAGCACCCGGCGTTCTTCCGCCTCTGGTCGGTCTCGCTGCTCGCGTATCTGAGCCGTTTCACCGACTACGCGATCGTCGCCTGGCTCGTCGGCCAGTACTGGGACTCGCCGCTGGCCATCGGGATACTGATCTTTTTCCGATTCTCACCCTTCCTGTTTATCGGACCAGTCTTCGGGCTGATAGCGGACCGGTTTCCGCGAATCCTTATCGTGCGGATCGCACAGGCCGGCACGGGATCGATCTCCCTTCTCTTCGGGTTGCTTCTGATCGCCGCCCTCGCGCCCCTCTGGGTGCTCTACGTATACGTGTTTCTGAACGGAATGTTGTTCGTGTTAGACATGCCGGCGAGGAGAACCTACTTCACCGGCGTTGTCGGGCGGAGGTACATCACCTCCGCGCTTGCGCTGGACATGATCTCGCTGAATATGGCCTGGTTCGTTGGCTCGAACGTGGCCGGCGTACTTCTTGACACCGTGGATCCCGGTTTCGTTTACCTCGGGCTGGGCGCGATCGGTTTCTTAAACGTGATCTTGCTCCGGGGGCTGCCCGTCCTGTTCCGCCCCACAAACGATGAACGCGTCGAGAGCTTCGTCAGCTCTTTCCGCAAGGGTCTGAGGTTTGTGCGGGGTAACCGGGTCATCATCGGCCTTTTGATCGCTGTCGGCCTGACGAACCTGTCGGGATACACGTTCGAGTCGATGATCGCCGTCATCGCCCGGGAGCAGTTCAACGCGGGGCCGCTCCTCTTTGGCCTGCTCATTTCGGCGCAGGGTATGGGGGCCTTGGTCGTCGCGGTCGTGCTGGCGACAACCAGGTGGCGGGTCCGTCGCCATGGTTTGATGGTTCTGTCGATGGCGTTCTTGTTGCACCTGCTCGCCGCAGGTTTGACCTGGCTGGTCTGGGCGCCATTCGGCTTCGCGTTGCTGCTGATTCTCGGCATGATCGCCATGGGATTCAGCATCATGCACAACAGCATGCTGCTGATGCTCACTCCGGACAGGATGCGCGGGCGGATAATCGGGATACAGATCGTGGTCCTGGGCATGTTCCCTCTCGGCTCGCTGGGACTCGGGGCGCTGGCCCAGGCGCTGGGAGCCGCTGAAGCGATGCGCATCGTCGCCTTTGGGGGGATGGCCATATTGCTTGTCATCATGCTCGTCTTTCCTGAGCTCCGCCGGCCCACCGAAACGATTGAGTAGATAGACTTCGGGCGCGTCGAACGCGCCTCGTTGTCGGCCCGGCCTTGATGACGCGTAGAGATGCCCCGGTGAGACTTTTTGTGTTGTGTGCGCGGTCAGGTCACCAATATATCGCCGGCACGTTAGGATGTCCTGCCCCCAAGATGTGGCGACGGTTTACTGTTGTTGACGGGGCCACATTTTAGCCTTTCCGAGTACCTCTGCCGGGGTTCGTCCTCGAGTGTTTCTTCCGGTGTGTGCTCGTTCCTGGTTGTAGTACCGGAGGTAGGCCTTCAGATCCCGCGTGAGCCCGGTGATCTTCGGTATGAGGTGCCGGGCGAACGCCGGCTTCCAGCATTCTTCGAGTATCGTCAACTGCACGCGTTCCACGCATCCGTTGCTCTGTGGCCTTCCTGCCCGGATGAAGGTGTGGTCCGTCCCGAGTTCCGACAGGGTTTGCTTGAACACCTGTCCCCGGAACTCCGATCCGTTGTCCGTTGATACCCGTTCCAGCCTCCAACCCACCTTTGCCAGGTCATCAGCCACGCGCCTGGCGAGGCGTGATGTCCATCGTGCAGCGGCGTTCCGTGGCGTCGTGTGCAGCTCCGCCCATGTGGAGGCCGAAGCGACATCTATAGCGGTGTACTGCCACACTGCGCCCCTGACGCCAGAGAGCCTGCCGATGTAGAAGCAGTCCATCTGGACCAGTTCGCCCGGCCTGCTCGCCTCGATATGCCTCTCCGGTCTCTGCTCACGTTTCTCCGGACCCGGCGCCGCATAGCCTGCGATAAGGCCGAGTCGCTTCGCACGGGTGTTCAGGCCGTGGCGGCGCAGGACACGCCACACGCCGTTTGGCGAAACCCGGATGCCTCCCCATCTGGACTGAGCCATATCCGCAGAGATGCGCAACGGACCATGACCGGGATGGCCGAGTGAAAAGGCCACAATGCGCTGCTCGACCAGGACGCTTATCGCATTCGGCATGCGGGGCGGCCTGCGCTCTCTTGGACGCAACACTTCAAGCCCGAAACGCTGGATCTGACGCAACCACCGGTAGTAGGTCGAGTGGTGGATCCCAAGCGCCCGGCACGCAGCTCGTATATTCCCGAGTTCATGGGCGAGTGCAAAGACTCGCAACCGGTACCGGAACAGGGCATCATCACGGGTCATGGCGGCACATCCTTCTTTGCTGGTGTCTGTCAACACCAGAAGGGTGTGCCGTCTCTCTTAGATCAGGCGGGAAACACCCCGATGTGTCGCCGCTACTCGGGGATAGGACAAACTGGTGGCCCGTTCGAGATTCGGTTATGTTCCTGTACGAAGCGACCGTCTGGAGCTTCGTACGGGAGGCAGTGATGTTCGAGGCGATTCGATCCGTGGTGCGCGGTCGACGCGATGGCTCCAACAACGACATTGCGTCTTGGGGCGGTTTTATCGCGCACCTCACCGATGCCGTGCTGATAATCGACCGGCAAGCCGATCAATGTATCAGCGCCAATCGGGCGGCTCGTGAGCTGTTCGGACTCGATGAAACCGCCCTCCGCGCCGTGCCTTTGTCGAAGCTCTTGCCGGGAGTTGAGCGCGCCGCCAACGGGGCCGAGACGGAATTTGACGTACGCCTGCCCATCCCGGCGGATTCAGTCCGAGACGCCCAGGCCCATGCAAAGATCGTCGCCGTTCCGCCAGGCGCACGGAACCCGGCACTTCACATCGTTGTGATCAAACCTTCGCTTCACCCGGGAGATTGCCGGGCCACCGGTCCGGGTACCGGGACCTCCCGGGATGTCGAACGGCTGAGAGCCGTCCTTGATACTGCATGGCAGATCGGTTTGTTGCAGGACATCGGCCAGTTGGCGAGTTCCACGGCGAAAATCCTGAACGAACGGTTTGCCTATTTCCACGTCCGAGTTTACCTCGAGGAGGACCCGGGACTGGTCCTCGCAGCCGAGGTGGGTGATGACGCGTTTCCAATGGATTCTGCCGCAGATCTGATGGTGCGTGAGGCGGCTGAACTCAAGGATATGGTCCTGCGTGATCGCACAGGCTCGCCGATCACTTTCCGGGAGCTTCAGACGACCGTTGATCTCGCGCAGATGGCGGTTCCTGTCGCCGCATTTGATGAACTTGGTGGTGCGATATATATCCAGTGCGCCATAAAATCTCACGTGACAGCAGAAGACCGCGAGACGGTCTCGGCGATCGCCCGGCAATTCGCGGTCGGCATCAATAATCTGCGGTTGAGGGAAGTGGCGCGACAACAGGCGACTAACGATGAACGGCGCAGGCTGGCCCGTGAGCTTCACGACTCGGTCGCCGGTGATCTGGCGGCCTTACTCTGGCAAACGGAAGACCTCGTTTCCCAACTCACCTCAGGAAGCGACATATCTGTTGACCGGCTGAAAGAGATTCGAGACACGATTCGGGAGACGCTGGCTGAATCCCGCCGAGCCGTCTGGAACCTTCGGAGTGAAACTTCAGGCGTCTGCCCTCTGTCTCAATTGTTGCAGGGCGAACTCGACTCGCTGGAAAAGATCAGCGATATCACCGCCCAATTGTCGGGTGGCTACTCCGGCAGCGATTTAACCCCGGAGATCGAACTGGCTCTACTGCGGATCGGACAGGAGGCCATAAACAATGTCCGGCGTCACTCAGGCGCCAGCCATGTGAATCTATCGCTATCTAAGACAGGACGCACGGTAACTCTCGTTGTCCAGGACGATGGCCGCGGGTTCACGGAAACATTGTCAGACGATACCCAACTCGGCGGTTTCGGGTTAACGTCGATGTACGAGCGAGCGCTTTCGGTCGGTGGCGATCTCAAGATAGAGTCGGCGCCCGGAAAAGGGACAAGCGTTGCCGTCACCGTTGAAACATCGCAGGAGTAACGTCAACCGATGAGCCCCGTCAGAGTCGTCGTCACCGACGACCATCCGATATTCCGGAATGCGATCGTTTCGGTGCTCGGCCGTGATCCCGAGATCGAAATCGTGGGACAAGCGGGCGACGGGGAAGAGGCGGTCCGGTTGGCGGTGAGTCTCAGACCCGATGTGATGGTTCTGGATATGCAGCTCCCCAGGATGGACGGCTGCGAGGCGATCGCTGCGATCAATGCCCGGGGGGTCCAAACGCAATATCTGATCCTCACCGCATTCTCTGAAGATCAGGACTTCTTTCGAGCGTTGGACGCCGGAGCGCGGGGTTACCTCCTCAAAGAGTCGGAGGCCTCCGAGGTCGTCAAAGCAGTCAAAGCGATCGGTCGCGGCGAGTCACACTTCGATCCTCGCGTCGCCGGAAAACTTCTCGATGAGTACGGGCGCCTGA
>JADFRU010000369.1:0-2423 GCA_022561115.1 Chloroflexota bacterium
ATCTTCTTTCGCATCAGTCCGGGCTTACGTACGGATTCACCGACGATAACCCGGTTGATCGGGCCTACCCAAATCTGATTGATCGCCCACTTGCGGAATGGTCGACCACACTGGCAGGACTGCCGCTTCTCTACTCACCGGGAACGGCCTGGAACTACTCCGTCTCCACCGATCTGTGCGGATACCTGGTTGAGGTGATATCAGGGCAGAAGTTCGACGCCTTTCTGAAAGAGCGGATTCTGGGTCCGCTTGGCATGGTCGACACGGCGTTTTACGTTCCGGACGACAGGCTTGATCGGTTTGCCGCCTGCTATGCCCCTACTGCCGAGAACGGCTTCGTTCTTCAGGACGACCCGGAGACGAGCGCATACCGTAAGACTCCAAAATTACTTTCAGGTGGCGGTGGGATGGTGTCTACCGCGTCAGACTATTTCCGCCTCTGCCAGATGCTGTTGAACGGCGGCGAGCTGGAAGGCCAGCGAATCCTGAGCCGGAAGACGATCGATTTAATGACGACGAACCATCTTCCAGGTGGGAAGTCTCTGGCAGATCGTGCGATTCCCGGCAGGTGGAGCGAGGCCACATTTGATGGGATCGGGTTTGGCCTGGGGTTTTCAGTCGTGCTGGAGCCGAGCACTTCGCAGATCGTTGGTTCACCCGGCCAGTACGCGTGGGGTGGCGCGGCAAGCACCGCGTTCTGGATAGACCCGGTCGAAGAGGTCATCGTCGTTTTCATGACGCAGTTGATTCCGTCCAACGACTATCCCCTCCGCAGGGAGTTGCAGGTGCTGGTGAACGCTGCGATTGACGATTAGCGGGGACGCGGTCGAGCCATTTGCCGATTTGCCTTCGTCCGCTGGTAGCCAGTTTCGATTACCCTTGCCGCCTCAGGTTGACCGCACATGGATCGGGGAGTAATCGAAAGTCATGAGACCAAACATATTGAGGCAGAAGCTGGACGCGGGCGAGCCGACTCTGAGCACGCACATCCACAGCGTCTGGCCGGCCGAGATCGAGGCCATCGGCCATACGGGGTATTACGACTACGTGGAGTTCGTGGCTGAATACGGCCCATCGGACCTCCACGACCTCGACAACATGTGCCGCACGGCTGAGCTGTTCAACATGGGCAGCATGATCAAGATTGATCAGAGCCTCATGCCGTTCCTCGCGCAGAGGGGAATCGGCGCCGGTTATGGCAGCGTCCTGTTCACCGACGTCAGGAACATGGACGAGTTGCGTGACTGCATCAGGGCAGCCACGCCGGATCACCCGGATCATGGTGGGCAGTACGGTGTGGCCACCAGGCGAAACTCGTACATGGGCTACGGCGGGTCGCCGGAGTACGTCCAGTCCATTGCCGACACGGTGCTGGCCTTCATGATCGAGAAGAAGGGCGCGGTCGACAACCTGGAAGAGATCCTCGAACAGCCGAAGGTTGAGATGGTGCAGTGGGGCGGCTCAGATTTTTCTGTGAACATCGGCCACCCGGGGGAGATGAACCACCCGGAGGTCGTGGCGGCGAAGAAGAAGACGTTCGAGATGGCCATCAAGATGGGCGTGCCGCCACGGGCCGAGATCGGCTCTGCGGACGAGACGAAGGCGTACCTGGACATGGGCGTGCGGCACTTCTCCGTGGGGACGGACATCTCCATCCTCCACGCCTTCTGGAAGCGCGAGGGCGAGGGGATCGTGAAGGCGCTCGGGGGAGCGTAGCCGGTACGGTGGGGAAATCGAGGGATGATGGGCCGCAACCGTTGATTGGAAGGGCCAGCCCGGTGCGTATTCCGGCCGGGCCGAGGTCCGAGCAACAGGCCGGATGCCATAGTTCAGCGCGTGGGCATCGCGGGGGATGTTGAAGGCGTAGCCGCGCTCAAAAACAGGCACTCGCCTATTTGGCATTCCGAGTGCCCGTGTCAGAATAGAGATAGACCCCAATTCAAAGGACCCTGTTATCTGACCATGGAAGAGAAAAACGAAAACCCGCGCATTGCATATGTGATGCGCAATACACGGGTGGTGCGGCCACCGTCGCAGATGCTTGCCACGTTTGGCAGCACGGTGATCCGCTATCACATGGTCAGTGTGCCCGTTTACGCGGATCTGCCGCAGGCCGGCTCGGTGGAGGAGGCCGTGATTCGCAACGGGACGGTTCGCGCCGAGCGGCCGCAGGTGGTGACTCCGTATTACCTGTCACGAACCGATGGGTTTGGCAAGAATGCGGAGGAGTTTCTCGAACAGATCACCCAGATGTACGGGGCCAACGCGCCGGGGCTCCTCTACACGTACAAGAACGAGTTCGGCAGCACTGAGATCGTCTCGGGCAGTGCAGACGAGGTATCGGGCCGCATTCAGGACCGGCTGGACAAAGAGGACAAGCGTCTGGAGGCGGTGATTCGCGGCGTTGACGATCACTGGGATCT
>JADFRU010000035.1:0-9532 GCA_022561115.1 Chloroflexota bacterium
CTGTTCTTACTTCGTATTTCGGCCGGGCTCACTCTTTCCATGGTAAATCGGTACGTCGCTGGGACGCGACTCCAGGGCCCGATTCTGGGGTTTGTTTTCGGGCCTCCGGTTCAGGGTAGGGACGACTTCCCGGAACGAGGTCTTATACCCACCCATCCTGCCCGCGACACGCTTCGATTTCCGACGCATGAATCCAACCCGCGTCCGACTGCGATACCTCGCATCTCATATCCGTCCAGCACTGCATGTATTACCGCCCCTCCGGCGAACCGCGCGCCAATCGGTTCTGACCGGCGTCCTTTGAGTCACCCTGGCGAACCACTTTGAACTCCCCCGGACTGATTGGGGGATTATTGGGAGGCAGCACTCGTGATGAAGATCAATCGGCGTGTCGTTTTTGCGGCAAGCGCAGGTTTAATGGCGCTCGCCGTCGCATGCGGAAGCGACGACGACCCGGCGAGCGGGAGCAATCCGACCGCCGTTCCGGCCAACCCGGCCGCCACCTCTGCTACGGCGATCGTCCCGACGATAGCCCCGGATTCCGGCGGCGCCTCAACTTCACCCGCACAGGGCGCCGCTTTCGCCTGGACCGTGGAGACGGTGGACGAAGGCACAAAGCCGGCGCTTGCACTGAAGAGCGATGGCACGCCTTACGTGGCGTACATGCTTGAAGCCATACCCGGCTTTGTAAAGACCGCCTCAAGGACCGGTGATCAGTGGAACATCGACACGGTCACCGAGGATTATTTCTACGGTCCACTGGACCTCGCAATCGGACCCGACGATGTCCCGCATATCGCGTTCCACGATCACCAGGACACGCGATTTGATTCGGCGAAGGGCGACGCCGTTCACGCGTTCCTGGAGGGCGATGTCTGGAAGTTGGAGATCGCAGCGGACGACGGCCACGATGGCTGGGACAACCGCATCATCGTAGACAGCCAGAACGTCGTCCACATGACCGGCATCGACCCGCAGGAATTCAACGGCGACGGCGTTGAGTACTACCGCCGCAACGCCGACGGTTCCTGGACCGTTGAAGATGTCGGTAGCGGCAAGCTGACCTACCAGTTCGCCACGTCACTGGCGCTCGACCCGGACGGCAATCCGCACGTCACGTTCTTCAACCAGCCCGAGAAAGACCTGGCGCTCTCAAGCCGGGATGCTTCCGGGAACTGGACGGTTACCACGGTGGACGAAAGCGGTGACACCGGGCTGTTCGCCCAGATTCTGATTGACGATTCCGGCCGGTTCCACATCAGCTACGGCTCGCAGCCGCGGTCGAGCGCGCTCACCGTCAAGTACGCCACGCGTGGCGCCGGCGAGACGGATTGGACGATTACGGAGATCGACACCTTGCAGAACTTCCGGACCGGACAGACCGGCGCCCGGAACTCGACATCGATAGCGCTGGACTCGAACGGCAACCCCGTGATCGCGTATTCGGACCAGGATTCCGTCAAGATCGCCGTACTCAACGGAACGGCGTGGACGACCGAGACGATCGCTACGGCGACCGACGACGAGTTCGGGCAGATCGTATCGCTGAAGTTGGACGCGGACGACAACGCACACGTGGTATTCGCCGAGACGACACAGCGGTCACCGCTTGAGGGGGTCGTGAAATACGCCCTCGGCATCCGCAATTAACATCCCGCATCAAAGAACATGACGGCGGGGCCACCGAACACCCCCCGGGGCTTCGGCCCCCCGGTGAGCCCGCCGTCCTGAGAAAACTCCTTGCTTGCGAACACGGCCCCTCTAACCGGGGCCGTGTTCGCGTTCGGGCGTCGTCAGGCCAGCCTGATCCGGCCGATCGTCATCGACTCGCCATGATGGGAGTTGACCGTCGCTGCGACCTCCCATCCGCCGGCGTCACAGAACGGCCGGGAACGCCGGTTGGCCACATGGATATCGAGCGCAACGACGGAGTATCCGGCGCTTTTCAGGTACTCACAGGTACTCAAGGGGAGCCCGCATCAGTACCGTGCCTGCGCCCTGTCCGAGATGATCGGGATCGGCATATATCGAGAGACGACGGCCGGCGCGCCATCATCGCTTAGAGGTTTCACATCTTTAGCAAGATTCAGTCTGGTCCACGGCCGTCGTCATCCCAGCATTTGTTTGACCGGGGCAGCCGGGCTGCTGCTGATGTCCGCGTGTGTACCATGCCGCGTCATGCCAGGCGAGACGGCGCAGAGTTGGATGCGGCATAAATGTCGCGCATCTGAGCAATTTTGATGTCATCCTGCGGGTCAGACCCACCCCCGTGGAATCTCCGCGCCAGATCATCGCACTCCTCCTGAGGAATATCCTTCCCGAAAGAATTGATACGACATCAACGCAGAAAGCAGGCCTATGACGCAGGTACGGATCACGGTCGGAGACTTCAAGTTCGTGGCGGACCCGGAAGAAGACGCCGCGCCGAAGACGTGGCTGGAGTTCCGGAAGCTGCTGCCCTACCGGAACAAGCTGATCCAGGTCCGATGGAGTGGCGAGGCGGCGTGGATTCCTCTCGGCGATTTCAATCTGGATGTCGGGTTCGAGAATCACACCAGCCATCCAGCCCCGGGCCATATTCTTTTCTACCCGGGCGGCTACAGCGAGACAGAGATCCTGTTCCCGTACGGCGGGACATCTTTTGCGAGCAAGATGGGACCGCTCGCCGGCAACCACTTCCTCACTATCATCGAGGGGCTTGAGCAACTCCCCGCGCTGGGTGAGAAGGTCCTGTGGGAGGGCGCACAGGACATCTCGTTTGAGGAGATTTGAGCCACGACAGGTTTGTGCGCGGGGAATTGCGCCGCGTGACATACAATCCGGCCGCTCGCCCGGGCGCATAGCCCGGGGCACAGCTTTCCAGCCCTGATCGGGCATATCTTGAAGGAGCGTTGACGTGGTCGAGATGCGCAGGAACCCGGCAAAGGCGAAGCTCAAGGCCGGCGGTGTCGTCACCGCGGTGGGGGGCGTCTACACCGCCCAGATGGCGGATTTCATCGGCACGACCGGGATCGAGGGCGTGTGGATAGAGGCCGAGCACGGACCCGTGGACTTCGCCGATATCGAGGACATCACACGGGCGTGTGATCTGTGGGGCATGGCGTCAATAGTCCGTGTCGGCCGGGCAGAGGCGAACACGATCTACCGGACGCTTGACTGCGGCGCACAGGGCATAGTTGTGCCGCACATCAACACGCGTGAGGAGGCGGAACTGGTCGTAGATTCCGCCAAGTACGCGCCGCTCGGTACGCGCGGCATGTTTGGCACGCGGCAGGGTTACGGCGTGGCGGACTACCTGGACCATGCCAACAACGAGACGTTCGTGTGCGTGCTGATCGAGGACATCGTCGCCGTGGAGAACCTGGACGACATTCTGAAAGTTGACAACATCGACGCCTTCCTCGTCGCGCCGAGCGACCTTGCGCAGTCGATGGGCCACCTGGGCGATGTCGAGCATCCTGAGGTTCAGGCGGTGATCGATCGCTCCATACAGCGGATCGTCGACGCGGGCCGCATCCCGGGACACGTCGGCCGAACCAACAGCGTGGCGAGTTACATCCAGAAGGGTGTCCGGTTCTTCAACGCCAATCTGAACGAGTGGATTACAAACGGCGCTGCGCTCTACACGGACGAGGTTAAGAAGGGCGTTTCGGGCTAGATTCTGGCATGCCAGAACCGCCCCCTCACCCCAACCCTCTCCCGCGATGGGGAGAGGGGGCAAACGCCGCCGACGGTGGGGTCTCTGTTCCAACCAATTCGCCAGCGCCCTGAGGCTCTCGAAGGGCCGGGTTGTGGGTCGACGCGCTGGCGTGTTGAGCACCTGCGGGCGGTCCCCCTCACCCCAACCCTCTCCCGCAACGGGGAGAGGGGGCGCACGGTATCGTCAGTTCCCATGAGGGTTTGATTCCGAAAGTGCGGCCGTCATTGTCATCCCGGGCGAAGCCGAGGGAGCTGGAACGCGCGGCTCTCATTCCGTGATATACGATTCCAGCAAATACGACCGTCAGCGCTTCCCACGCGGAAGTACTGGCGCAATCATGCCTCCAGGACAAACAATCTGTCGGTGAAGGTCCCTCGTCCTTCCGCGGAAGGATCGGGATGACCAGATCGACGCTATCGCACATCGAAATCGAACACTCAATAAAACTGGAGCATCCATCAATGGCTGAACTGCGACCCAACCGTGCCAAGGAAAAGCTGGCCAACGGAGAGATCGTCACGTGCCTGGCCGGGGTGGACACCCCGCACCTCGTCGATTTTGTCGGCCAGATTGGCATCGACGCCGTGTGGCTTGAGGCCGAGCATGGGCCGGTCGATTTCGAGGCGATCGGGGACCTTTCTCGCGCCGCTGACCTGTGGGGCGTCACCCCGCTCGTGAGGGTGGGCAGTGTCGACTACAACACGATCTATCGCACGCTGGACATGGGCGCCATGGGAATCACCGTCCCGCACGTGGACACGGCGCAGGATGCCCGGGACGTGGTTCAGGCGGCCAAGTACGCGCCGATCGGCAACCGGGGCATGTACGGACCGCGGCAGGCGTTTGGCGTCACAGATTTCGTCAAGAAGGCGAACGACCAGACGATGGTAGTCGTGTTAATCGAGGACATCCTGGCCGTCAACAACCTGGACGAGATCCTTGAGGTTGACCATATCGACGTGTATCACGTCGCACCGAGCGACCTGGCGCAATCGATGGGCCACATTGGAGACGACGAGCACCCGGACGTACAGCGCACAATCGATGAGTCGATCGAGAAGATCATCGCCGCCGGGAAGGTCGCGGGCACGACGGTGGGCGCGCACAACGTCGGGAAGTTCCGGGAACAGGGCGTGAAGTTCTTCTACACGAGCTTGAACGGCTGGATCATGTCCGGCGGCAAGGAGTTCATGGACGCTCTGGGCGCCCGGGACCGCGCTTAGAACGGATCCGGGCCTGTCCCCATCGCGTGTAGCTCGTCCCGCGTGTAACTGCCAAGCGACCGGAAGTTGAACTCGGTGTAGCGCTTGATCCAGCCGAGCACGATCTGCTCTGATTCCCGGTAGCGCGCCCGGGTCTCATCGTCAGCCGTATCGCCGAGCCGCTCGATGATGTCTGCCCCTTCCGAGCGCACCAGTTCCTTTATCAGGACGAGGCTGTGTGTCCGTTCCGTGTCCTCGCACATGGCGGTGTGTACGACGCGCTGGGCCGTCTGCGCTATGGAGATACGGGCCGTCGCAAGGTCTTCCATCAGAGCCGGGTGTATCCCTGGCCGGCCGGCCAGGGAATCGATTCCCTTCGCCCCGCGACCGTTGAGCCAGCCCTCCACGTACTCGACGACGGTTCGTATGTTGCGCCGGGTTCCCTCCTGCGTGACAGGTCCGTCGGGCGTCTCGATCTTCACCGGGAAGTTTTCCGGGTTCTTCATCTCATCGGTCGGTTGCCAGCCGGTCGCGTGAAGCTCCTTGAACGGGCCGGCCGCCGTCTTCTGGTGATAGATGTGCGCCGTCCAGCCGCGCAGAAAGCCGTTCTCCGCCTCCCAGACCTTGTCGGCGCGGATCGCCTTCGCCGCTTCCTCGTTCACCTTCTCATCCCGGCTCGGAAGCGCCGTCGCCATGCCGCCGATCGGAACTGCGCCGTGCTTCAAGCAGACCGCCACGAGCCGGCGAAAGATGTTCGAGATAAATGTGGTGGTCTTGACGTCTACGCCAAACCGGTCCGGCCAGAGGGAATCCGGGTCGTTCATCACGAACTCAAGCAGGCTGGCTTTCAGGTCCCAGCGCGCGGCGTTCAAGCCTGCCGCGTACGGTCCCAGCTCGTACAACATCTCTTCCATCTGCCACACGGCGGGAAGGGATTCCACGAGGATGATCGCCCTTATTTCCGCATCCGAGAGATACGGGACCAGTTCCCGGGAGGCGTCAAATACGTCCCGGTACAGCCGGATTTCGGCCACGGATTCCGTCTTAGGCAGGTAAAAGTAGATGCCCTTGCTCTGCTCGACATGAACGCGCCCTGCGTGAAACAGCGTGGCGGCCGTGCCCAGCAGCGTGGCTGATACGGGCGCGCCGTCGATCGTGAAGTCGTGTTCGTCCAGATGCAGGCCGCGCTCGCGGTGCATGAAAAACGGGATCGCGCCGCCCCACATTTTGTAGTGCCGGTTACGTTCCTCATCGTGGTACTCAAGCGTCCCGAGGAGAGCGTCGCGCCGATTGATAGCGGACTGGACGGTGTCCGCTAAGGCGTGACCCGCGGAGTCCTCGTCATCGTCAAGATCGCCCACCGCCTGGGTGCCGTCCTGCATCGGGTTAAGCGCGTTGATGAACATGGACGTCATCGCTGCCGGACCGGATATCTCTATGCCCGGCAGGGTCAGCTCTTCGGGGAGCCGTGGGACCTGCCAGCCGGTTGTCGTTGCCGGGCTCGGCGGGAGGTGTCCGGGTTGCCTGTTTTCGCGGGTCGCGGCGATGGAAACAGCGAGGCGCTCTTCGCGTAGCGCGTGTATGCGATCGTTAAACCGGTCGTGAAGCGAGACAACGTACTCCAGGAACTCCGGCGTGAAGATTTCACCGGATCCCGGCACGTCCGTATAACTGACTCGGTCGCTGGCCGTCATGAGTAACCGATCCTTCTATTTCAGGCTATTTCGGGCTATCCCGGGGAACCGCTGCACCGTGGGACCGGGCGCGGAATCCTCGAAACGCGGCTTATGGCCGGAATTGAGCTCCGGCCCTTATTTACCAGTTAGTCGTTCGGCCCGGAATACTAGCCCGAACGATCCCCGGCGGCCAACGCCGAGCCGGAACGGTAACGGGCCTCATGTCGTGCGATACTCCGCGTCGCTGCGCTCCACCCCCTTGCTCCCCCACCTGCGAGCCCAAGTACACGCCCAAGCACACACCCAAGTACATGGAGGTATGTTGTCGTGACTTCGAGCGGCCCCGCAATCAAGGGGATGTTGACCCGTGACGCCCTCGTCCGGTTAGTCCAGCGGGGCGAGATCGACACCGTAATGGTGGGCATGACCGATCTCTACGGCCGTTTCATGGGCAAACGGTTTGACGCCGAGTTTTTTGTTGACGAGACGATAGCCCACGGCACAAGCAGTTGCGATTACCTGCTGACGGTCGACATGGAGATGGAGCCGATATCCGGGTACCGGTTCGCCAACTGGTCAAAGGGCTATGGCGACATCCATCTGGCTCCTGACTTGGAGACGTTACGCATCGCCTCGTGGCTGGACAAAACGGCTATGGTCCAGTGTGACGTCCACTTGAACGAGCCGGACAGCCATGAGCTTGTGCCGGTCGCTCCAAGATCGATGCTCCGGCGGCAGTTGGACCGTGCCGCGGGCATCGGATTTCAACCGTTCGCCGGGTCGGAGCTTGAGTATTACGTGTTCGCCGACTCGTTCGCGGACGGCGCACGTTCTAACTACACCGGCCTCAAGCGCGCCGGCTGGTTTAACGAGGATTACAACCTCCTGCAGGGGACGCGCTGCGAGGCGTTAAACGGGGCCGTGCGGCGACACTTGCGGGACTCCGGAGTCCCGGTCGAGACCTCGAAAGGGGAGGCCGGGGTCGGCCAGCACGAGTTGAACATCCGATACTCGGAACTCCTCACGATGGCCGACCGGCACTCTGTATACAAGCAGTGCGTCAAGGAGGTCGCGGACGGGTTGGGCATCAGCGTGACGTTCATGGCGAAGTTCGCTGACGGACATAACGGATCGAGCTGCCACATCCACCTGAGCCTGCGCAGGGACGGAGAGCCGGTGTTCGCCGACGGAGACGGTCAATCAGACATCTTCCGCTGGTTCCTGGGCGGCTGGATAGCCCACGCACCTGAGTTCATGGCCTTCTACGCGCCGAACGTGAACTCGTACAAGCGATACCAGAGCGGCTCGTGGGCCCCAACGAGCCTGGCCTGGGGATTCGATAACCGCTCGGCCGGATTCCGTGTGGTTGGAACCGGCGATTCGCTCCGGATCGAGTGCCGGCTGCCGGGGGCGGACTGCAACCCTTACCTGGCCTACACAGCGGCGCTCGCATCGGGTCTCGACGGAATCGAAAACAAGATCGAGCCACCGGCAGCCCTGGACGGAAACGCCTACACCCAGCCCGGCATGTCCGGCCTGCCGACGACGTTACGGGAAGCAAATGACGCTTTCCAGGCGAGCGAGTTCGTAAAACAGTCCCTCGGCGACGATGTCGTTCAACACTACGCCCACTTCTTCGAGGTGGAGCAGCTGGCGTTCGACGGCGCGGTCACGGACTGGGAGCGGCGGCGTTACTTCGAACGGGTCTGAAGTTCAGGACTCTTCCAGTTGCATCGGTCGGTCGGTCGGTGATAATCGGTAGCCGCGAATTGCCGTCGGGCCGACGCAAAAATGCGTTTCGATGCCCGCCATCCCCTGGTTTTAAGTCCCGGAGTCAGCAACAAAAATGATCAACCGCGTGTCCACGCGTTTCCGCCCGGCGCCAGTTCGATCCGTAATTCCGGTCATGGTGATGGCGCTGGTGATACTGGTAGCGGCATGTTCCTCCGATGATTCGGATGCCGTACCGACCGTCACGCCAGTTCCGCAGACCTTGAGCGTCGCGTCGCTCGATGAACTGATTTCACTGGCGCCCGGGGAAGCGGTGGAGATAAACGGCGAGAATATCCTCCTGGCATTCCATCGCGTGGCTGATGATTCCAGGTGTCCCGCAGGCTCCCAGTGCGTAACCGCAGGTACGGCGGTCGTCGTGCTGTCACTGAAGGGACCGGGCTTCGATCCCGGACAGATCGAGTTCCTGGCGCCACCCGGCGGCGGCGGGGTCACACTCGCGGGTCCGTACGGCATCACGCTGCAGTCCCTGGAACCGGATCCCCCGCCAAATGGGGGAGTGGAGCCAGACGGGTACCGGATCACTATCATCGTGTCAAAAGAGTGAAGGCCCGATAGAAGGCCGGCCCCGGACGACGGGTTAAAAACCGTCCCGCCAGCTTGATCTGGAGACCAGTATGCCGTTTACACCTGAACAAGAATCCATCGTCGCCAACTTCATCGGCGAGCACGACATTCCGGGAGCGGCCGTGGCGATTGTCCGCGGAAACGAGATCGTCGCCGAGGGCGGGTTCGGCATAGCCGACATCGCAAACGAGTCTCCGGCGACCGAGCACACGATCTGGCCGATCTGCTCGATCACAAAATCGTTCACCGGGGTGTCGGCGATGCAGCTCGTGGAGTCCGGAAAGCTGTCGCTGGACGAGCCGGTGCAGACCTACCTGCCCGGTTTCCGCGTCAGGGATGAGGCGGCCAGCCGCCGGTTGACGACCCGGCTGTTCCTGCGGCACAACAGCGGGCTCGGGCGGACCGGGCACCAGGATCGTACACGGGAAGAAGCCGTCAACCCGTACCCGACGCGCGAGACCCTGGTGAACGCCCTTGACTCCGCCGAGCTACAGTCGCCACCCGGCCAGTGCTTCTCCTACTGCAACGAGGGGTTCGCCACCGTCGGGCACATGATCGAGACGATCGCCCGGGTTCCGCTTGAGGAGTATTTCACC